>DATIEW010000793.1:0-5966 GCA_035455585.1 Vicinamibacterales bacterium
TAGACCTTGTGCTGTTCGCCCTGGACGACCTTGATCAGTCCATTGGTGAGGTCCTGCTCGGTGTCCGAGGTCACGCGCTGCACGCGGCCTTCGTACTCGAGAACGATCGTTCCGAGCGCGCTTTCCTTCAGGCGCTCGGCGAGCGAGGGGCGCTTTACGGGGTCGATGTACTCGACCTGGAGCTGCTTCGAGTGGTACTGGTACTCGTCAAGGCGCGTGCGGAAACGCTCGAAGTCGTCTGTCCTGGCGAACACCGTGACGCGGACCGGCTTGTCGAGCCCCTGCAGGACCTTCCTGGTCTGATCCGACAGGGAGTACTGGCGGGCCGCCGTCAGGTCCCAGCGCCGGTTGTGCCGCTCGGCGAGGTAGTTGATGGCCGCCAGGATCCCCAGCACGACGAGAATGCTGGCGATGGCAAGCGTCCCGAAGCGCGCCTGACGGCCGGAGAACTCGCGCGCGATCTCGCGCCACTGGCTCAGCACGTAGAGCAGCGTGCAGACCAGCCCCGCTATCGCCAGCGTGCGATACCACTGCCACTCGGGGCGCAGCAGCGAGATGGCGACCGCGGCCAGTACCAGCGCGACGCCCAGCCAGCCCAGAAGACCCAAGACGCGCTTCAACATCATCCCTTCCATCGTTCCGAATCGACCGACTTGGCGGTCAGGAACAGCCCGAACGTGATGAAGCTCAGGTAGTAGACGATGTGCTTCGTGTCGATGATGCCGCGGGTGAAGTCGTCGAAATGGTCGGTGATCGAGAGGAACGCGAGGATCGTGCGCGCCGTCGGCCCCGACGCCTCGGCCAGCCAGTTGATCACCCACAACATCAGGAAGACGGCGAACGTGATGAAGCCGGCCACGATCTGGTTCTTCGTCAGGCTCGAGATCAGCAGGCCCACCGACAGGAAGCAGCCGCCCATCAGCAGCAGCCCGAGGTAGCCGGTCGCGATCGGCCGCCACTCGGGGTTGCCGAGCCCGAAGAGGATCGCGATATCGAGCACCGTCACCAAAAGCATCGCGGCGAACAGACCCATGGCGCCGAGGAACTTGCCCATGATGATCTGGAGGTCGGTGATGGGCGACGTCAGCAGCAGCTCGATCGTCCCCGAGCGCTTCTCCTCCGAGTAGGTCCGCATCGTGATCATCGGCATCACGAAGAGGATGATGACGGCCGCGTTCTGCAGCACGCCGCGGATCATCTGCTCGTTCACGTTCACGTTCTGGCCGCCGCCCATCATCATCATCCGCTGGCTCTGTTCCATGAAGACATGGAGGTAGACGTAGAAGAACCAGCCGAAGAGGAGGGCGAACAGCCCCACGATCACGTAGGCGATCGGCGAGGCGAAGTACGAGCGCAGCTCTTTGCCTGCGATCGCGAGGATGTTGCGAAGGCCTGTCATCATTGCATGATCGGGGGCGGTGTTGGTGGGACGATTGGGGGCGGCGGCGCGGTTCCGTCGGCCGCGGCCGGCTCGGCCTCGTCGGTCGTCACCTGCAGGAAGATCTCCTCGAGGCTCATACGCAGGGGACGCAGCTCGAGCAGTCCCCAGCCGCGGTTGACGATCGTGCGCGCCAGCTCGCGCCGGACGTCGGTCCCGTGTTCGCTCTCGACCTCGAACGCGCCCGCCGGCCCCCTGCCGTCGGCGGCTGTCACGCGCGTCACGCCGGGGATCGCGGCCAGCGCGGCGGCCGCGTCCTCGCCGCCGCCGTCGACGTGCACGTACATCGTCTCCGCTCCCTTGAGGCGAGACGTGAGGTTCTCGGGCGTATCCACCGCCACCACGCGGCCCTTGTTGATGATCACGACCCGCTGGCAGGTCTGCGACACCTCGGGCAGGATGTGCGTGCTCAGCACGATCGTGTGGTCCCCGGCGAGGCTGCGGATCAGCTCGCGGGTCTCGATGATCTGCTTGGGATCGAGCCCCGCGGTCGGCTCGTCGAGGATCAGCACGTCCGGGTTGTGGATGAGCGCCTGCGCCAGGCCGACGCGCTGCCGGTACCCCTTCGAGAGCTTGGAGCAGTGCCGGTCGGCCATGTCGGCCGAGCGCGTCCGCTCCATGGCCGCGGCGACGCGCTGCTTCCGCTCGTTCGGGAGCACTCCCTTGATGCGCGCCACGAAGTCCAGATACTCGCGCACGGTCATGTCCGGGTAGAGCGGCGGCGTTTCCGGCAGGTAGCCCGTCCGGCGTTTGGCTTCGAGAGCATGGGTGAACACGTCGTAGCCGGCCACCAGCGCGCGCCCCTCCGTCGCCGGAATGTAGCCGGTGAGGATGCGCATCGTGGTGGTCTTGCCGGCGCCGTTCGGCCCCAGGAATCCCAGGATTTCGCCGCGCTCCACCCGGAAGCTGACGTCGTCGACAGCCATGACGCGGCCGTATCGCTTGGTGATGTGCTGAACCTCAATCACGGATGTCTCCAGCCTGACCGTGTCGGCGCGACGCGCCGCCGGCCGGCCCACCGCCCAGGGGCGGAATAGAGAGAATCAGATCGGGAGCCGATCCCGCATAGTAGTCAGACGCCGAAAAACGTGTCAAGGCTCCCCGGCTCGGCTCGCCTCCGTGTAGCTTCCGGCTCTAGCCGGAAGGACCCGCTCCAGACGGCCAGCCCGCCTGGCGTCAGGCCACGTCTGGCCGGCGCCGCCGTATACTACGGGCCTCCCCAACAGGAGGATCGGCCCATGCGTTCGCACTCGCTGCTCCTGCCCGGCATCGTCCTCACCGCCGCTCTCGGCTGCATCCTGTCGGCGGCGCCCGTCGATTCGTTCCAGGCCACCAATCCCCGCTACGGCAAGTGGCGTCTCAAGCCGAGCGACCCGAACAGTCCACCGTCGACGAACGTCATGGTCTACGAGCCGCACAATGGCACGGGCATGAAGATCACGATCAACCGGCTCGAACCCGACGGCACGCTCACGCCGCAATGGGGCTATACGACGATGTTCGACGGCAAGGAGGAGCCGATGACGGGCAGCCGGTCGCGGGACGTCGCGTCGGTGCGCATGCTCAGCGACCGCGTAGCCGAGATCACCTACAAGCGCGACGGGCGCATCACGCAGATCCTGCACAATGTGATCTCGACCGACTATCAGACGCTCGGCATCATCTACATGACCTTGGATGCCGAAGGCAAGACGAGGCGGGTGACGTTCGCGACCTACGAACGGATGCAGTGACCGACCGCGCTCCGGGCTAGCAGCCCGCCCGGTTGCACCCAGCCCACCCGATCCGCTAATATATGAGCGATTGCTCATATATTCAGATGTCTGACACCCTGACGCTCAAGAACGCCCGGCCTCCGGCCCCGGCTGATGAACACTGCGAAGCCACCCACCTGGACGAGAAAGGCACGGCCGACCGGCGGCGACGCCTGATGGGGCCCCGCGCGGTCGAATCGCTCGCCGAGACCTTCCGCGTGCTCGGCGATCCCACCCGCGTCCGGATTCTCGACGCGCTCAGCGGGGGCGAGCTGTGCGTCTGCGATATCGCCGCGCTGGTCAACCTCAGCGAATCGGCTGTGTCGCACCAGCTTCGCCTCCTGCGCGGGATGCGCCTCGTCCGGCCGCGGCGCGCCGGCCGGCTCGTGTTCTACGCGCTCGACGACAGCCACATCATCGAGCTCCTTCACCAGGGTCTGACGCACGTCGAGGAGCAGTCGTGAGCTGCCCGGTCTGCGAGCTTCACGCCGAGTCGGTGTTCAAGATCGAGGGGATGGACTGCCACGAGGAGGTGGCGATCCTCGAGGGTCGGCTCAAGCGTCTGGCGGGCCTCGAGGCGCTCGACGCGGACGTCGTGGGCCAGCGGCTGAAGGTCACCTATGACGCCGCGAAGCTCACCACCTCGAACATCGCCGAGGCGGTCGCTCAGACCGGGATGCGGGCATGGCTCGAGCACGAGGAGCCGCGGCCGGCCACCTCTTCGCCCTGGCGCGCCCGGCTCGTCTTTCTGTCCGGCGCGCTGCTCGCGGCCGGTCTCATCCTGCAGTTGACGGACACGGCCGCGGCGCTGTCCTGGCTGCCGTACGCGGCGGCCATCGCCCTCGGCGGCGTGCACACGGCGCGGCGGGCGCTGGTTTCGATCCGATCGCGCGTCCTCGACATCAACGTGCTGATGCTGGTGGCGGTCGCCGGTGCGATGGCTCTCGGTGAATGGTCGGAAGGCGCATCGGTCGTCTTCCTGTTCGCGCTGGCGCAGGTGCTCGAGAGCCGCGCGATGGAGCGGGCGCGGGGGGCGATTCGCGCGCTGATGGACCTGGCTCCCGCCGAGGCGCTGGTGCGGCGCGGCGCGGTCGAAGCGCATGTTCCGGTGGACGACGTCCAGGTCGGCGACGTCGTCATCGTCCGGCCCGGCGAGAAGGTCCCGCTCGACGGCCGCGTGCTGGCGGGGCGCAGCCACGTCAACCAGGCGCCGGTCACAGGGGAGTCGCTGCCGGTCGAGAAGGCGCCCGGCGACGAGGTCTTCGCGGGCACGATCAACGGGCGCGGGGCGATCGAGGTCGAGGTCACGCGCCTCCGCCGCGACTCGACACTCGCGCACATCATCCATCTCGTGGAGCGCGCGCAGGCGCAGCGCGCCCCGACACAGCTCTTCGTCGATCGGTTCGCGCGCGTGTACACGCCGGCCGTGCTGGCGCTGGCCGTCGCATTGGCCATCGTGCCGCCGCTTGCCGCCGGGGGCGGCTGGAGCACCTGGATCTACCGATCGCTGGTCCTGCTGGTGATCTCCTGTCCGTGCGCGCTCGTGATCTCGACGCCGGTCTCGATCGTCTCGGCGCTGGCCGCAGCGGCGCGCAAGGGGGTCCTCATCAAGGGGGGCGCGCGGCTCGAGCGGCTGGCGGCGGTGCGCTCGGTCGCGTTCGACAAGACGGGCACGCTGACCAAGGGCCGTCTCCGCGTCACCGACATCGCCTGCGTCAATGGGGCACTGCCCGGCGAGATTCTCGCGCTGGCGGCGTCGCTCGAAGCGCGGTCGGAGCATCCGATCGGCCGCGCGATTCTGGAGCGTGCCGCCGATGAAGGACTGACGGTCGCGCCAGCGACGGCGTTCAACGCGCTCCCGGGCCTGGGCGCCGAGGGCATCGTCGGCGGGCAGAGTGTCCTCGTCGGCAGCCATCGGCTGTTCGAGGAGCGCGGGATGTGCTCGCCGGCGGTGGAATCGGCCCTCGACGCGCTGGCGGCCCAGGGATACAGCACGGTGCTCGTCGGCGCGGGCGGGGTGCCGCTCGGGATCGTCGGGGTCGACGACGAGGCGCGCGAGGCCTCGTCTGACGTCGTGGCCATGCTGCGCGCGCAGGGCATCGAGCGCGTGGCGCTGCTCACGGGCGATCACGACGCGCCGGCTCGCGCGCTTGCCGCGCGCCTGGGCATCGACGAGTACCGCGCGGGGCTCCTGCCGGAGGACAAGCTCACGGCGGTCGAGGAGCTGCGCCGGCTGCATGGCACGCTGGCCATGGTGGGCGACGGCGTCAACGACGCTCCGGCGCTGGCCGCGGCCGACGTCGGCATCGCCATGGGCGCCGCGGGAACGGATGCCGCGCTCGAGACGGCGGACATCGCGCTGATGGCCGATGAGCTGGTGAAGATCCCTTACGCCGTCCGCCTCAGCCGCGCCACGACACGCAACATCCGAGTCAACATCGCCTTCTCGCTGGCGCTGAAGGCCGCCTTCCTCGTCATGGCCGTCGCCGGCGCCGCTACTCTCTGGATGGCCGTTGCCGCCGACATGGGGGCCTCGCTCATCGTCATCGCCAATGCGCTGAGGCTGCTGCGGGAGTGAGGGGAGCAGTTGTGAGTGTACGTCTTGAGTTGTGAGTTCGCAGGTCGCAAAAGCGCATCGATAGCAGGTTCGCTAGCTCGTTAGCTCCTAGCTCCTAGCGGCAACAATATACTTGACTAACCGCTAGCAATCCCGCTAGTGTTTAGGGCGAACGAGCTAGCCCGCATAGTGCGGACCACAAGTATGTCGTTGACGC
>DATIEW010000794.1:0-4468 GCA_035455585.1 Vicinamibacterales bacterium
GGACCTGCTGCGGCTGGCGCGCCTCGACGCCGGCCAGGAGTCCCTCGAACATCTCCCCTGCTCTGTCGAAACGCTCTTCAGCGGAGTCGAGACCGAGCTGGCGCCCGTGCTCGAGGCGCGCGGCCAGACCGTGGAACGCCGCATCGGCGCCGACGCGCCGATCGTGACCGGCGACCCTGCGAAGCTCCACGACGCGCTTCGCAATCTGCTCGAGAACGCCACGAACTATTCGCCGGAGCAGAGCGTCATCGTCCTGGGCTCGGAGCGCCGCGGCCGTCGCGTGCTGCTGACCGTGACCGACCGGGGACCCGGCATCCCCGAAGCCGACCAGCCACGGATCTTCGAGCGCTTCTACCGCGTCGACAAGGCACGATCGCGCGGCGGCCGCGACCCCGGCGGCACCGGTCTCGGCCTCGCCATCGTGAAGCACCTCATCGAGCTGCACGACGGGAACGTCTCCGTCGCGAACCACGGCGAAGGAGGAGCGGTCTTCACGCTCGACCTGCCTGCCTGATCGCGAACGCGACCTGCCAGGGCCGGAGCCGTAGCAGACGCAGATCCGGGAATTGGAGAACACGGACACGGCGTTCCGCCGCGGGCGAAGTACAGGTACCGGCCATCAGCCGTCCAGGTCGGGTACGCATCGAAGGCGCCTTCGAAGTGAGCCGTGTATCGATGACGCCGGCGGTATCGAACATGTCTTCCAGGTCCTTCGAAACGCGCTTCCGCGGCGAAATCTGGCCTCAGGTCGCCCGCCCGCGCCGCTTCGACGTACTTGTGCCGGAAGGTCGCTCCCCTTATGAAGAATGCCCAGGGCGATGCCGGCTCGAATTCGAGCAGGCGATCGGCCTGCTGAATCGCGGCGTCGAACCCGCGTCCGAGGAGCAGCAACGCGCCTAACCATGAGTGGACCACCACGGAAAGAGGATCCGACTCCAGCGCGAGCCTGACTTCTGCGATCGCCTCGTCGATGTGATTGTGCGGCATGAGGACAGCCACCGCATGGCGGAGGCGCACGAGCGGTGACGAGCGGTTCAATCCGAGCGCCATGATCATTTGACGGTCGGCTGCCGCCCAGTCGTAGTCGAGCTGCTTGTGGTATTCAGCGAGCAGCGCTCATGATGTAGATCTGCACCGGTGGGACGCCCATCTCGAGCATCCGACGAGCGTCGGCGAGATCACTGGGCCGAAGATCCCCGACGGGGAAGCCGAACGTGCGAATCGCGGTGAGCACGCGGTCGGCATTCTCGATCGTGGGTCGAATCAGGATGTCGAGGTCGCCCGTGAATCGTGGTGCGCCGTGAAAAGCGAGCGCGTACGCGCCGACCACGACGAACTCAGCCCCATGGACACTCAACGAGCCGATAAACTCGTCGAAGTCGGGCGCGAGATCCATACGCCTGCTGCCTCAGGAATTCCACCGCGGCAATGCGCTCCTCCGGCGGCCGGGCTCGCCAGTACCGCAGCGTGGGCCGGGTGCGCCGTTCCTCCGCGAACGACGTCGTTCGAAGCGTACGCCGCAATGTGAAGGCGTCGGCCACCGTTCAAGTATCCGCGCCGAGACGCGCTCTCGTGGCGGGGACAACTGAGTCGCTGCCGCGTTTCGGCTCGCGCCGGAACGCGAGGCGCGTGCCAGGGGTCAGCGGCACCTCAGCGTCCCGCCGGCACCTTCTGCTTCAGCTCTTCTAGCCAGTTCCGGACCACCGCGAGTGGAACCCCTTCGGTCACACGCGCGGCCTTGATCGCGACGAATCGCCGACCGTCCGATGAGACGTCGCTAGGAGGGGAGTGCCACGAGGGTTTTCCCCGAGTCACACGCTGCTCAATCCGTCGGCCGCCGCCGCGGCGGGGCTGATCTCCTGATCTCCAGTCAATCGGCGAGTGGCGATTCGGCGGGCGACGCGCGGCCGACGTGCTCCCGTGCGACCAGGTCCGCCACACGGCGGCGGATCTCGTCGCGGATTGCCCGGACGGTCTCCAGCGGCTGTCCTTTCGGATCCGCCACAGGCCACTCCTCCGTCCGGGCTCCGGGGACGACCGGGCACTGCTCGCCGCATCCCATCGTCACGAGCACGTTCACGCCGTGCAGGAGCCCGGGTGTGAGCCTGCGAGGCGCCGCGGCGGACAGATCGATCCCGGCCTCCCGCATCGCCAGGACCACCTGAGGGTGTACGGCGTCGCCGGGCGCCGTTCCGGCCGAAACGGCCCGTCCAAGCTCGGGGCTGGCAAGATCGTTGAACAGCGCGGCCGCCATCTGGGAGCGGCCTGCATTGTGTACGCAGGCGAACAGAACCGTGATCATCGCTGTACCACCGGTGCGGATGAGCTCGACTGACGCGGTCGTAACCCACAATTAACATCCATGTCACTCCGCGGAAACCTCCGGCCGTTAGACTCGCGGTCACGCGATGGACACGACCGTAGACGGCAGGGACGGATCTCGAGAGGCGCCTGTCCCCGGGTCCGCCCCTCGCGCCCCGCGTGTGCTCGTCGTGGAAGACGAGCAGGATATCGCCGGGCTCATCAAGCATACGCTCGAGCGCGCAGGCGATGCCCAGGTACAGATCGTCGCCAGCGGTGACGTCGCGCTTCGAGCCGTGACCGACAACCCGCCCGATCTCGTGATCCTCGACCTCAACCTGCCGGTGCTGAGCGGAACCGAAGTCTGCCGCATCCTCCGGGGGCGACCCGCCACGGCCGCCATCCCCATCATCATGCTCACGGCACGCACCGGCGAGAGCGACCGCGTAGCCGGGCTGGATCTCGGGGCCGACGACTATGTCACCAAGCCCTTCAGTCTGCGCGAACTGGCTGCCCGTGTACGGGCGGTGCTGCGCCGCAGGCAGGTGCCGGCCGGCAGTCCGACGAACATCTACAAGGGCGCCCACCTGGTGGCGGATTTCGACGCCGTCTCCATCGTCGTCGACGGGCAGGGCGTGCGGCTGACGCGGCGCGAATTCGAACTCCTGCGGTACCTCGTGGAGAACAGGAACCGCGTGCTCTCGCGCGACCGCCTGCTCGAGCGCGTCTGGGGCTACGACAGGTTCATCGAAACCCGGTCGGTCGATGTCCACGTCGGACGCCTTCGCGCCAAGCTGGGCCCGGCTGGACAACAGATCGAAACCGTGGTCGGCCTCGGATATCGCTTCGTGGACTGATTCGTCCGCGAAGGCCCCATCTCCAGGGCGCCGGGGAGCGACCTTCGTCAGGTGAACTGGGTTTCCCGCCAGCCGTCCTGTTCGAGCGCTGAAACCTGTTCGGACATCGAGGCCAGGGCGCGTTCCACCCTGTGCCAGTCGGTGTAGCAGACTCGGCGCACGACCCGGCTGTCCTCCTCGACGCGGATCTCCCACCCCGACCCACATGCCTCGGAGACAGTAAAACGGCGGACGTGCCCCGCTTGCGTGAGTTCCTTCACGAAAGTCTGCATCGATCCCTCAACAGCATCGGAAGTGGAACCTCCCTTGTACCGCACCCCCCGCCGGCTTGGTGTAAACACTATGTAAACAAGACTGGTTGGTTTCGCGCTTTCTTTGCCACGATGCCGTCAGCCGGAAGGGGAACTGGTCCCCAGGCAGGTAGGACCTGCGCCCGGTGGGCGGCGAGGGCGTGCGAGACAGCCACCGGCGGGACATGCGCCCGCGGATCGCGTCTCCCCTCCAGACCGACCACCGGCCGCCAGGTCCACTGACGACCGGGGGGCTTCGCCCCGCGGCCCCCCATCGCCGTCGCCCGCGGGGACCCCCTTCGCTCCGGCGGGGCGCGCCTTTTGGCGCGCCTGGCAGCCCGTCATGCGCTGGCGCAACGGGTACAGAACCAAAGTGGTGAGGCGCATGACGGTCCAATGGCCGGGTACGGCGTCAATCCCCGCGTTCATCACACCACGTCCGCGTGACGGACTCACGACCCGTGGCGACAACGATGGAAACCTGAGGCCTGCAGGCGGCGTCGGCTACCGCGTGCCGGCGCCGGTCGGCCGGCCCGCGCGGGTAAGATTGACCGCATGAACGAGGTCCTCACGCTCATCCTGGGCGGAGGGCGCGGCACGCGCCTCTTCCCGCTGACGCACATGCGCTCGAAGCCCGCGGTGCCCGTCGGTGGAAAGTACCGGCTCATCGACATCCCGATCAGCAACTGCCTTCATGCCGGGCTGAAGCGGATCTTCGTCCTGACGCAGTTCAACTCCGCGTCGCTCAACCGCCACATCGCGCAGACCTATCGGCTCGACATGTTCTCGCAGGGTTTCGTCGAAGTGCTCGCCGCCGAGCAGACGCCTGACAGCTCGGCGTGGTTCCAGGGAACGGCGGACGCCGTACGGCAGGCCGCGCGCCACTTCAAGGGATTCGACGCCGAGTACTTCCTCATCCTGGCCGGCGATCACCTCTATCGAATGGACTTCAACGAGCTCATCGAGGCGCACATCGAAAGCAATGCCGACATCACCATCGCCGTGCAGCCCGTCTCGGCC
>DATIEW010000795.1:0-2004 GCA_035455585.1 Vicinamibacterales bacterium
CTGAATCACCCGAACATCGCGCAGATCTACGGCATCGAGGAATCGGCGTCCATCCGCGCCATCGTCATGGAGCTGGTCCCGGGAGAGGATCTCTCGGCCCGCATCGCGAAGGGTCCCATTCCGCTCGCGGAGGCCCTGCCCCTTGCGCGACAGGTGGCCGACGCGCTCGAGGCGGCGCACGAGAACGGGATCGTCCACCGCGATCTGAAGCCGGCCAACGTGAAGGTGACCACCGACGGCCGCATCAAGATCCTCGACTTTGGCCTTGCCAAGCTCGGGACCGCGGGGGCCACGGGATCTGGCGGGAGCGACTCCGGTTCGCCGACGCTGACAGCGGCCACGGAGGTGGGGACGATCCTCGGCACGGCGGCCTACATGGCCCCCGAGCAGGCGGAGGGGAAGAACGTCGACAAACGCGCCGACGTCTGGGCGTTCGGTGTCCTGCTGTACGAGATGCTGACCGGCCGCTCCCTGTTCACGGGAGCGTCGACCACCGAAGTCCTGGCCGCGGTGATCAGGGACACACCGGACTGGTCCGCGCTTCCTGCGGACGTATCACCAGCCGTGCGGCGCCTGCTCGCCAGGTGCCTCGCCAAGGACCCGAAGCGGCGCCTGCGCGACATCGGTGATGCGCGGTTCGAGCTCGAAGAGATGGACGCCGCCGGTGAGCACCCGGACGCGCAGAAGACCCGGTTCGCCGTTCCGGTCTGGGTGCTCGCCATCGCGGTGCTGGTTGCGGGCACGCTCGGCGCCGTTCTCATGGTGGGCCGGCCCTCAGAGACCCCGCCGGGCGCGGGAACCCGGCGCGCCGCTATCGAGCTGGGCAGTCTCAGTGACAGCCGAACCTTCTCGTTCCCGATGGCGCTGTCCGGCGATGGTTCGCTCCTCGTATACACGGTGGGACGCGCGTCCGGCAGTCCACTGTACGCGCGCCGCCTCGACTCGCTCGAGGCCAGGCCGATCGAGGGAACGGCTGGAGCTGTGGGCCCGTTCCTGTCGCGGGACGGACGCCTGATCGGTTTCGAGCGTGAAGGCGGGATCTTCAGCGTTCCACTCGCCGGAGGCCCGGTCGTCCATGCGCGAGGCTCCGCGCACCTGCCGGGCGGAAGCCCGGCGTGGACCGAAGACGGGCGCATCGTTCTCACCAGCAGTTCGGGTGCGCTCGTATCTTTCAACGCCGACGGCTCTTCGCCTCGCACCCTCACGACGCCATCGCCCGGCGAACGGCACCTGTCGCCCTTCCCGCTGCCCGGCGGACGGACCATCCTGTTCACGGCCGTCGGTGCAGACCCCCGTGAAGCCCGCCTCGCCGCCGTGTCCCTCGCCGACGGGCAGGTGCGGTCGCTCGTCGACGGCGGCGCCAGCACTGGTCAGTTCGCGGATGGCTATCTCGTCTACGCACGGCCCGATCAACGGCTGATGGCAGTTCTCTTCGACGCGACGCGCGTCGAGAAGACGGGTGTCCCGCAACCACTGCCCGATCGCGTCACCTGGACACGATTCGGCATCGCCCACTTTTCCGTGGCGCCGGGCGTCCTGGTGTACTTTCCACCAGCCGTGACGAGCCTGGTCGAGGTCGATCGCGGCGGGGGGCGCCAAACACTCTGGACCGACCGACAGTGGCATCACCCCCGCTACTCACCTGACGGTACGCGCATCGTCGTGGATGTGACGGGCGACGATGGGGAGCGGGATGTCTGGGTCTTCGATCGCGCGTTGAAGACCCTCTCGAGGACGACCCGCATCGGAGACGCGCACGACCCCTCGTGGCTCCCGGATGGGCGATCGGTCTCCTTCCTCAGCTTCAAGTCCGGCGGTGTCCCGCTGCTTGTCGCACGAGCCGACGGCACGTCTCCGCCGGAGCCGCTGCGGCTTGGAAGCGGGTTCTTCCCCGAAGACCTCGTCAACCCTGGCGGCTGGATTCGTGATGGTTCGGCATATGTGGGCGGCGTCCAGGATCGCGGGTCGCCAAGCGACCTGTGGCTGCTGCCGGGCGACGGCAGC
>DATIEW010000796.1:0-3413 GCA_035455585.1 Vicinamibacterales bacterium
CAACGAACCGGTCCGCTCCTACGCGGCGGGCGCTCCCGACCGCGTGGCACTGAAAGCCCGGCTCCACGCCATGGCCACCGAGCGGGTGGAGATTCCCATCATCATCGGCGGCCAGGAGTACCGGACGGGCGAGATCGCGCACGCGGTCATGCCGCATGCGCACGCGCACGTGCTCGCCGACTGGCACAAGGCCTCGCCGAAACACGTCGAGATGGCCGTCGCCGCGGCGCGCGAGGCGCAACGCGAATGGGCGCGCTGGCCCTGGGAGGATCGCGTCGCGGTCTTCCTGCGCGCGGCCGAGCTCCTCGCCACCACGTGGCGCGACACACTGAACGCCGCCACCATGCTGGGACAGTCGAAGACGGCGTTCCAGGCCGAGATCGACTCGGCGTGCGAGCTGATCGACTTCTGGCGCTTCAACGTGTCGTACGCGCAGGAGATCTACGCCGACCAGCCCACCTCGAGCCCGGGCATGTGGAACATGCTCGACTACCGCCCGCTCGAGGGATTCGTCTACGCGGTGACGCCGTTCAACTTCACGGCGATCGGCGGGAACCTGCCCTCGTCACCGGCCATGATGGGGAATACCGTCGTCTGGAAGCCCGCCTCCTCGGCGATGCTCTCGGGCTACTACGTGATGAAGCTGCTGCAGGAAGCCGGTCTCCCGCCGGGCGTCATCAACTTCGTCCCGGGCGACGCCGCGATGATCAGTGACGGACTGCTCTCGCACCGCGACCTCGCCGGCGTGCACTTCACGGGCAGCACCGCCGTCTTCAACAGCATGTGGAAGACGATCGGCGCGAACATGTCACGCTACAAGTCGTATCCCCGGATCGTGGGGGAGACGGGCGGCAAGGACTTCATCGTGGCACATCCCTCCGCCGATCCGCAGACGGTGGCCGTCGCGATCGCGCGTGGCGGGTTCGAGTACCAGGGGCAGAAATGCTCGGCGGCGAGTCGTGTGTACATTCCGCGCTCGATGTGGGACGAGGTTCGGGACCGCACGGTCGCGATCATGGAGGACATCCGGATGGGCGACGTGCGCGACTTCCGGAACTTCATGGGCGCCGTGATCGACCAGAAGGCGTTCGACAAGATCAGCGAGTATCTCGCGGACGCGAAGCAGAACGCGCGTATCATCGCGGGCGGCGGGACGAAGGGCGACCTGGGGTACTTCATCGAGCCCACCCTGATCGAGGCGCCCACGCCGGACTACCGGCTCCTCTGCGAGGAGATCTTCGGCCCCGTGGTGACGGCCTGGGTGTACGACGACGATCAGTGGGTCGAGACCCTCCGCACGGTGGACCGCACCTCTCCGTACGCCCTCACCGGAGCCGTCTTCTCGCGCGACCGGAACGCTGTGCGCGAGGCGATGATCGAGCTCCGCAACGCTGCGGGCAACTTCTACGTGAACGACAAGCCCACGGGCGCCGTGGTGGGTCAGCAGCCGTTCGGCGGTGCGCGCGCGAGTGGGACGAACGACAAGGCGGGCTCGAAGTGGAACCTGATGCGGTGGGTGAGCCCCAGGGCGATCAAGGAGACGTTCGTGCCGCCGGGAGACTACCGGTATCCGTTCATGGCGGCGGAGTAGGCGCTGTCGCCACGATCGCCGGCGGCGAGCACCGAGCCGACTCCGACTCGGCCGTCCTCGGAGCCCTGGCACGATTGGGCCACGCTTGGCGCCATCTTCATCGGTGCGGGGCTGCTGTTGGCGCAGTACCTGGCCAACCTCTCGCTCCACACCGATGAAGCCGCGATAGCGCTGAATCTGCGGGACCGTTCGCTGGCCGGACTCTTGTCCGCGCCACTGGACTACGCGCAGATGGCACCACCCGGGTGGCTGGCGCTGCAGTGGGGGGTGCTGCGGGGACTGGGGGGCTCCGAGTACGCGTTGCGCCTCGTTCCGCTCGTTGCCAGCCTGACCAGCCTGGTCCTGCTCGCGGCCCTCGGCCGGCGCGTCAGTTCGGGACTCGGCCCGGCGCTGGCCGTCGCGTGGCTTGCCGCATCCTGGGACTTTCTCTTCTACGGCACTCAGCTCAAGCAGTACGCGAGCGACACGGCCACGGCACTCGCGCTCCTGCTGATTGCACTGCGCGCGCTGCATCCCGAGTCGCGGCTGGGATGGCGACTCGGCATCGGCAGCGGCCTCCTGATTCTCTTCTCGCTGACGGCGGCATTCGTGGCCGCCGCCCTGGGAGCGGTCCTGATCGCGGACGCACTGGTCGTGCGCTCGCGCGCTCGCGCGCGCCGCCTCGTGCCGCTGGTGATACCCTGGGCGGTGGCGGCCGCGCTCGTCGCCGGGTGGACCCTGCTGCTCACACCCGCGCCCCTCGCGGCGTACATGAACCGGTTCTGGGAGTACACCTACGCTCCGTGGCCGCTTTCCCCGCTCGAGAGCGTGCAGTGGGTGTGGCAGACGATTCGGCGATGGGTCCTGGCTCCCATCTCCTCCGACTGGCAGCGTCACCTTCCGAAGGTGTACGCGTTGCTGCTGTTCGTCGGGGCGGTGGCGCTGGCACGGCGGCGGCCTCGCCCGGCGGTCCTGCTCGCAGCGCCAGTCGCCTTCGCCGTCGGGCTGACCATGGCACATCGGTACCCTATCGGTGGGCGGGTCACGCTCTACCTGCTGCCGATCATCCTGCTGGCGATGGCGCACGGCGCGGAGCAGGGGCTGCGGCTGCTGCGCGGGCGAGCGCCGGCCTGGGTCGCCGTTGCGGCGCTGATCGCGCTCCTGCTCCCCGCGGGGCGGGCGATTGCCGCGGCGTCGCCTCCCCAGTGGTTCGACAATGCCCGACCGCTGGTACGCGCGGTCGCGGCGGTGATCCGCCCGGAGGACGTGCTGTACGTTCACCACTCGGTGGCGAAACCGTTCGACTGGTACTGGCCGGGCGCTCAGCCGATGGCGGGGCGTCTCATACGGGGTCGCTGCTACAACGGAGATCCCCGGCCCTATTTCAGGGAGCTCGACGCCTTGCGAGGCCGCCCGCGCGTCTGGATGCTCTCGACCGATCCCACCTGGAACGCGTACGCGGAGGTTGCGGCGTATGAACAGGCGGTTGGCCTGGTCCGCGACAGTGTGGTGACGAGCGACGCTCCGCGGCAGCGCGACGGGGGGCGCCAGGTCGCGTATCTTCGCGACTTCTCGGACGCATCGGCCCTCGCCGCGGTACGGGCCGACACCATCACCCTGCCGCCGAATCGATTCGTGGACTGGATCGGCTGGACCTGCTTCGGATCCGAACGGCAGCCCGTGCTTCACCCCTCGCTCTGGAGATAACGCGCGTGACGAGACGCTTTTCCTACCATACCGCCGACGTCTTCACCGCCACACGCTTCGGCGGCAACCAGCTGGCCGTCCTTCCCGAGGCGACGGGGCTCACGAGCGAGCAGATGCTCGCGATCGCGCGCGAGTT
>DATIEW010000797.1:0-4506 GCA_035455585.1 Vicinamibacterales bacterium
GATGTCGCGCGCGATCTGGCGGATCCACCCCCGGCAGATCTGCTCCTGCTCGCGCGCGCTGAGATGATGCGGGTCGCAGACGACGCCCCCCTTCGCGCCGCCTAGCGGGATGTCGACGACGGCACACTTCCACGTCATCCACATGGCCAGGGCCCGGACCGTGTCGACGGTTTCCTGCGGGTGAAACCGGATGCCTCCCTTCGCCGGCCCGCGCGCGTCGTTGTGCTGGATCCGGAAGCCGCGGAACACCTGCACGCGCCCGTCGTCCATCCGCACCGGGATGCTGAACTGGTATTCGCGGAGCGGAACGCGCAGCAGATCGCGCGTGCCCTGGTCGAGCTCGAGCAGGTCGGCGACGCGGTCGAATTGCCGCTGCGCCATCTCGAACGAGTTGAACGCCTTGACGCCCATGTCCGGCCGAACCGAGCGTCAGGCGTACATGCCGCGCATCCTGGTGACCGTGGCGACGCGGTTGATGGCCACGATGTAGGCGGCGGTGCGCATGTCCGTCTTGTACCTGATGGATGTCTCCAGCACGTCGTCGAACGCTTCGCACATCTTGCCCTCGAGGCGCCTGTTGACGTCGTCCTCGTCCCAGAAATAGCCGTGGCGGTCCTGGACCCACTCGAAGTACGACGTGGTGACACCGCCGGCGTTGGCGAGGATGTCGGGGATGACGAAGATGCCGCGCTCGTGGAGCTGGCGGTGCGCGTCGGGAGTCGTCGGGCCGTTGGCCCCTTCGACGACGACCTTCGCCCGGATCGTGCCGGCGTTGTCCGCGGTGATCTGATTCTCGAGCGCGGCTGGAACGAGCACGTCGACGTCCAGCGCGAACAGCCGCTCGTTGTCGATCGGCTCGCCGCCCGGATAGCCGTCCACCGTCTTGTGCTGCCGGGTGTAGTCGAGCATCCGCGCGATGTCGAGCCCCTTCGGGTTGAAGACGCCGCCCTTCCAGTCGGTCACGGCGACGATCTTCGCGCCGATCTTCGACAGCAGGTCGGCCGAGACGGAGCCGACGTTGCCGAAGCCCTGGACGGCGACCGTGGCGCCGCTGATGTCGAAGCCCAGGTGCTTCGCGGCTTCGCGCGTGACGAGCATGACGCCTCGACCGGTCGCTTCGCGCCGGCCCAGCGAACCTCCCAGCGCGATCGGCTTGCCGGTCACGACCGCCGTCTCGGTGTGGCCCACGTGCATGCTGTAGGTGTCCATGACCCAGGCCATGATCTGCTCGTTGGTGTTGACATCGGGCGCCGGCACGTCCTTCTCGGGGCCGATCGCGTCGATGATCTCGGCGACGTACCGGCGCGTCAGCGCTTCCAGCTCGCGGCGCGACAGCCGGGTCGGATCGCAGACGACGCCTCCCTTGCCGCCCCCGAAGGGCACGTGCGCCACGGCACACTTCCACGTCATCCAGGCCGCGAGCGCCGTCACTTCATCCAGCGTCACGTCGGGGTGATAACGGATGCCCCCCTTGGCCGGGCCGAGCGAGATGTTGTACTGGACCCGGTAGCCGGTGAAGACTTCGATTTCGCCGTTGTCCATCTGGACGGGGCACGAGACCGTAATCTGCCGTTTGGCGTGCGTGAGGATCTTCCAGATGCCGGGGTCCAGCCCCAGCAGACGCGCTGCCCCGTCGAACTCCTGGAGCATCGCGTTGAATATGCGGCCGCCTGTTTCCATAGCACTCCTGACGCCAAGCGAAACACCCTACTGTGACAGAATGCGGCAAGTCAATTCTAGCGTGGGGCTCCGCCCCACACCCCGGCTCGGTCGTTTGCGGGGGCCCCACGCCCCGCGCCGCTCCCTCGCAGGCGCGCCGTGCGCGCCTCGCCGTGCAAGCACGGCCAGCGAGGCACGTGCCGACTGGGATGCAGCGGGAAAGGTGGTGAGAGATGCGCACGTGGATAGGCGCCGCGTTGGTGGCAGGCGTGGCGGGCAGTACCGGCCTGCTCCTGGCGGTGCAGTCGCCGTCGCGAGGCGCCGCCGACACCATCCTGATCAACGGACGGGTTTACACGCTCGACGAGGGGCGGCCGTGGGCCGAGGCGGTTGCGATCTCCGGCACGCGCATCTCCGCCGTCGGCGCCACGACCGACGTGCGCGCGATGGGCGGGGAAGGCACTCGCGTGATCGACCTGAAGGGCGCGTTCGTGGTCCCCGGGTTCAACGATGCGCACGTCCACGTCGACAGCACCGGCGCGCTCCTCGTGGGCGTCAACCTGCTCGACGTGCACGAACCCGCGGCCTTCACGACGCGCATCCGCGAGGCAGCGGGACGGCTGCCGAAGGGGAGCTGGATCACGCGCGGCGAGTGGGGCGCCTACGAACAGTGGACCGCCGGGTCGCCCGGTGCTCCGGCACCGGCCGGTAAAGCCTCCGGCCCCTTCACGCCGAGCCGCGATCTGATCGACGCCGTCACGCCGGAGCACCCCGTCTTCGTAAACCGGTTCGACAGGAGCATGTATCTCGCCAACAGCGTAGCGTTGAGGCTCGCGGGGATCACCGAGAGCACGCCGAGCCCGCCGAACGGCGAGATTGCGAAGGACGCATCGGGACGACTGACCGGCATTCTCCGCGGCGCCGCGGCCGACCTGGTTCGCCGCGCGATCCCGCCGATTCCCTTCGAGCAGCGGCTGACCCAGGTCCGCGCCGTGCTCGCGGAGGCGCGCGAAGGGGGCGTGACGACAATCCAGGACCTGACGTCGGCCGAGCAGCTGCGGGCGTACCAGGAACTGCGCCGGCGCGGCGAGCTGACCGCGCGGATCATGATCCGTCCGACGCTCGACAACGTGCAGCACATCGCGGCGCTTGGCATCATGCGCGGCTTCGGCGACGAGTGGCTGCGGTTCATCGGCTACAAGGCCTGGGTCGATGGAATCATGGGCAACAGCAGCGCGATGTTCTTCGAGCCCTACACCCACGACCCCGCGAACAGCGGGATGCTGCGCGACATCATGCGGCCGGAAGGCCGCGAGCGGGCCGCGATGTCGATGACGGCCTCGCAGCACTACACCGAGTTCCCCCCGGGCAACCTCGAGAAGCTGCTGGAGGCCGCCGTCCGCACCGGGCTGACCCCGCACGTGCACGCGATCGGCGACAAGGGCAACCGGATCATCCTCGACGTGTACGAGAAGGTGCTGACGAAGCACGGCCTCGTGGATCGCGACCACCGATGGCGCGTGATTCACGCCCAGGTGGTGCATCCGGAGGACTTCTCCCGGTTCGGGCGCCTCAAGCTGGTGGCCGAGGTCAATCCCTATCACGTCTCCGACGACATGCGGTGGATGGAGGAGCGGATTGGACCGGAACGCTCGCGCGGCGCCTACGCCTTCCGCACCCTGAAGAATTCGGGTGCGGTGCTCATCTTCGGCAGCGACAGCCCGGGAACCAACGCGGCACGCTACTACCTCAACCCGGTCTACGGGCTGTACGCCGCCGTGTCGCGTCAGACGCTCACCGGCGAGCCTCCGGCCGGATGGTTCCCCGGCCAGCGGCTGACGATCGAAGAAGCGATCGAGGCATACACGAAGGGCCCGGCGTGGGCCTCGTTCGAGGAGGACGTGAAGGGCACGCTCGCGCCGGGCATGATGGCGGATCTGGCCGTCTTCGACACGGACCTGATCGCCGTTGGCCGCACCGACCCAGCCCGCCTGCTGAAGGCCCGTGCCCTCTTCACCGTGGCCGGAGGCCGGATCGTGTTCGAGCGGTGACGATTCCGGATGTTCTGGCGGGCGCGTGATTTGTGGAGCCCTGTTCAAGAGTGCACCACACTGCACCCCGGCGCCCTCCGGGGGCGCAGGGGCGCACACATCTCGGGCGTTCGCCGTAACAATCTGAATCGCAAGACGTTAACCTGAGCTGCGTATCCTGCAGCCCGGCTGGTCCATGCCTTGCTCCGTCTGTGGCCGAGGTGGGGGAGTCATGCTATCCAGGACGACAATAGCCGCAGTGGCACTGTTCCTGAGCTATGGAGCGGTCGTCGAGGCCGCCCAGGGCAACGGAAAGCAATGGTCGGGAGCGCAGCCGGTGGTCCAGGAGGGTCAGGTCAACGGATCCGGAGGGCAGCTGCTGGTCCTGAGCGCGATGCTCGATCGCTCGCAGGAGGTGCTTGTCCTCAACGGTCAGAACTTCGGATCGGTGACTCCCGTGGTGCTGTGCGAGACGATGTCGATGGCCGTGGTGAGCGCGACCGCTTCGCAGCTCGTCGTGTATTTTCCGGCGTCGACACCCGACGGCACGTACCTCTTCACGGTGATCCGCGGGCCTTCGCAGATGGACCGTGATGTGTTCTACGTGACCGCGCAGACGCCGACGGTCGTCGAAGGGCCGGCGGGGCCGCAAGGTCCTCCCGGACCGCAGGGTGAGCCGGGGCCCGCAGGGCCGCAGGGCGAGCCCGGTGCCGTCGGCCCGCAGGGCCCGGCAGGACCCCAGGGCCCGGCAGGCGTTCAAGGTCAGCAGGGCGTTCCCGGGCTGCCGGGCGCGTCGGGCGTCAGCGGCTACGAGGTC
>DATIEW010000798.1:0-2372 GCA_035455585.1 Vicinamibacterales bacterium
TGCACGGCATCACGATCATCGACGACCTCAACGACTCGGCCGCGCAGCTCTCGTACGTGAGCCACTCGATGTACTGGGAAAGCAGCGGTACGCCGCTGGTCGAGGGCACGGAGTACTCGTTCACCAACGTCGGCGGGCGGCTCACCTGGGAGCTCGGAACGTTCGGGACCATCCTTCCGGCCGACGAACAGATCGTCATCGAGCTGACCGTCGTGCTCGACGACGACGCGGCGAACGTCAACGGCCTGACGTTCGTGAACCGGTCCAGCTGGGACTTCGGCCGTCTGATCGACGGGGTGTTCTACGAGCCGCTGCCCGGCGAGAACGGCATCTCCCCGCCGCTCACGATTGCGGCACCCGATCTCGTAGTCGACAAGACCGGTCCAGCGACCATGAATCTCGGCCAGTGGGGCGAATTCGTGGTCGACGTCCGGAACATCGGCCTGAGCGATGCCTTTGACATCGGCATCCGCGATCTCCTGCCCGACGGCCCGCAAGGCGGGATGTGCGACCTGACGCCCCAGATCCTGAGCGCGCAGGTGTTCGCGGCGGACGGCGTCACGCCGGTGCCGGGCAAGCCGGCGCTGAACGCCGGCAGCGACTACACGCTGAGCTACAGCGCCGCGCCGGCCTGCGTGCTCAACCTGTCCCTGCGGACGGCGGCCGGCGTCGTCGGCCCGGGCGAGCGGCTGATCGTCCGCTACCGGACGCAGCTCGACTCCGACACGCAGAACGGCGCGGCGCTGACCAACGTGGCAGGCGCGGTCCAGTGGTTCAACGGCGACGCCAGCAACCCCGACCGCGTTGCCAGCACGCGCGCGCTGACGGACGGCACGCCCGCGATCGCGGACCACGAGGACCCGCACACGGTGACGGTGGCGCTCACCGGATACTTCTTCGAGAAGACGGTGGTCGACCTGACGAGCGGCGCGGACCCGGCCCTCACGGCTGCTCCGGGGGACACGCTGCGGTACACGCTCCGCCTGCGGTTGTTCGATCAGGCGATCAACGGGTTCCGCATCCATGACGAGCTGGATGCGCTCAATGCAGAGCCTGTGTTCGTCTCGGGCTCGCTCGCGCTGGTCACGGTACCGGCGGGGGCGGACGTCAGCAACACGAATCCCACCGGGGGCGCACGCGGCGGCGGCGTCATCGACATCCGCAACCTGGACATCGCGGTCGGCGGCGAGGTCCTGATCCAGTTCGACGTGACGCTGCTCGGGTCGCTCGACAACGGCACCGTCGTCACCAACCAGTCGGAGCTGCTGCTTTCGGACGGCTCGACCTTCGCGCTCTCCGACGACCCGAATGTCAACGGTTTCGCCGACCCGCTGGTCACCGGCGACGAGGACCCGACACGGGTGACGATCGCCTCGTCGGCGTTCTTCCTCGTCCAGAAGACCTCGGCCGACCTGACGGGCGACCCGAACGTCCTGCGGGCGGGAGAAACGCTGCGCTACACGATTACGATCAGAAACGTCGGCAATGGCGACGCGGTGGACGCTGCGCTCCGCGACGCGGTGCCCGTGAATACGGCCTACGTCGCGGGCAGCACCACGCTGAACGGCGCCCCGGTGGCCGATTCCGGCGGCCTCTCGCCGCTCGTGAACGGCATGCCGATCCATTCGCCGGCCGACCCGACGCCGGGATCGATGCCTGCCGACCCCGCCGCCAACCCGGCGAACGTCGCGACCATCACATTCGACGTCGTCGTGAGTCCGAACGTCGTCGAAGGCACGATCGTCTGCAATCAGGGTTTCGTGAGCGCGCTCGCGAGCGGCATCGTCGATTACCCATCCGACAACCCCGACACGCTGGTCGCGAACGACCCGACCTGCGACATCGTCGGCGCATTGCCGCTGCTGTTCGCCGAGAAGCGCGTCGCGCTCCTGGGCGACGGCGGAACGCAGGGCGTCATCGATCCGGGCGACACGCTCCGCTACACGATCACCGTGCAGAACTCCGCGGCCCTTCCGGCGACCGCGGTCACGCTGACCGACGCGGTGCCGGCGAATACGACCTACGTCGCGAACTCCACCCTGCTGAACGGCCTGCCGGTCGGACAGCCGGACGGCGGCGTGTCGCCGCTCGTGGCCGGGATCGACATCAGTTCCTCCGACCTGACGCCGCCCTTGCCGGCAGCGGGCGCCGGCACGATCTCGGCCGGTGCGGCGGCGGTCGTCCAGTTCGACCTGCTCGTCGGTGCCGCGGCGCCGCCCTGCGCCCTGATCACCAACCAGGCGACGGTCGCGAGCTACGAGTCGCCCGATCTCCTGACCGATGGCGACGGCAATGCCGCCACCGGTCCGGAGCCCACGGTCGCCGTGCTGGGCGACTGCCAGCAGCTCTCGATCGCAAAGCAGGTCGCGGTG
>DATIEW010000799.1:0-2720 GCA_035455585.1 Vicinamibacterales bacterium
TCGCCGGTCGAGGCATCGCTGGCCGTGTCGGCGCCGTCGGACACCAGCACGATGGCCGCGCGCTGCCGCGTGCGCTGCTGGAACATCGGCAGCGCGTGCAGCAGGGCGTCGTACATTGCCGTGCCGCCCGAGGGTCGCACCTCGTCGAGGGCCCGGCGCACCACGTCCGGGTTGCTCGTCCACCGCGTGAGCAGTTCGGGCGCGTGGTTGAATGCGAGGACGAAGAACTCGTCAGACGGACTGAGCAGGTCGAAGAGAAAGCGCTCGACCGCGAAGCGCGCGTCGACGATGCGCCGGCCGTACATGCTGTCGCTGATGTCCAGCAGCAGCCCGAGCCCGATCGGCACGCGCTCGGTGGCGAACTGCGAGATGGTCTGCGGGTCGCCGTCCTCGAAGACCTCGAACGCCTCGCGCGGGAGACCGGTCACGAGACCGCCATCGGCATCGAGCACGGTCGCCGTGACCATCACCATGTCGATGCGCGACTTCAACACCGGGGGAGCCTGCGGGACCTGGCCCCCGGCCTGCAAAGCGGCCGCGAGCAGCACGGCAGCCGAGCCAATCTGAACGCGCACGTCTCTATGCTACCCGGCGGCCTCCAGGAACGTCACGCCGTTTTCAGAACGGTAATCCCTGGGCCGGCGCCTGCCGGTTCCGCACCGTATTCCCGTGTGCACGCCCGTTGCAGGTTCCCGCGGAATGATGCGACGCATCACCCTCGCTGCCGTTGCCGCCTCGCTGCTCATCGGCTGCAGCAGATCACCCACTGACCCCTCATCGTCCGGCCCCAGCATGCTGCAGGGGCAGACCGTCAACGCGGTCGACGGGTCGGCGGCGGCGAGCCTGACGGTGCAGGTCGGCTCGACCCGGGCCGTGACGACCAATCAGGAAGGGTTCTTCGAGGTCGAGGTCGGGAATCCCGGAACCTATCGTGCCGTGGTACGAGGCAATGGGGTCGTTCAACGCGAGACGACAGTCACCGCCCCTTCGTCGAACCGTACGAGGTTGTCCCTCATCCCATCGTCGTTCGACCTGGCCGCGTTCGACGAGATGTTCCGGACGGCCAACGAGCGGCTCCAGCGATGGGTGAACCGACCGGCGCTCGTTGTCGTGGCGTCGGTGATGGACTACCGCCGGGGCGTCAGCGAGTACGAGGCGACCGGGGAGCAGATGAGCGATGACGAGGTCGTGCAGATGGTCGCGCACCTCACCGAGGGCCTGGCGTTGCTCACCGGCAACACCTACAACGCGTTCACTTCGGTGGACGTGGAGCGTCCGGCGTCGGGCCAGCGCGTCAAGGTGACGCGCACCGGCATGATCGTCGTCGGGCGCTACAACGGGGTGGTGTCGCTGGTGAACACGATCGGCTACGGACAGTGGTCCGAGCTGGCCGACGGTACGGTCAACGGCGGCTCGATGTTCCTGGATCGCGACTTCGATCGCGGGGACTCGAGGCGCCGGCTGCTGCGCATCCACGAGCTCGGACATGCGCTCGGCTACCTCCACGTCCGCACGCGAACGTCGATCATGAACCCGTCGATCGGACCGGAACCGACCGACTTCGACCGCGCCGGCGCCGTCATCGCCTTCCAGCGACCGCCGGGAAACCGATCGCCTGACGTGGATCCGTCCGCAGGCGCCGGACCCGGGCTGGGCGTTTCGACGGGCGCGGGAATGTGGACGACGGTGTTCTGCGGGCACTGAGGAGCAGAGCCTGAATCCGCCGGTCGCGATGGGCAATGGGCGATGGGCAATGGGCGATGAGCGATGGGGCCATCGCTGTCCGCACCAGGTGCTGGAATCGATGCGGTCAGGGCTCTCGATCAACCCCGAGGCGCAGATGCTGTGTCTTCTTCTCGCCTTCGGCGAGCGACACGCCCAACGAGGTCGGGACGAGCTGCTGCAGGAACGACGGGTCGTACCACTCGCCCGGCTCGACGTCGAAGACCGCGGCAATCCGGTAATCGCCGGGCGGCAGGTTGCGAATCAGATACCGGCCGTCTGCCGAGGGCCGGGTCGACGCGATTCGCCGCGACTGCGGCACCCATGACGCCGGATCGCTGGCAAACGCGATGATGAAGTAGTCCGAGATCGGCTCTCCGGCGGCGTTCTGGACGAGCCCGCTCACTTCCGACGGCCGGTCGGTGAAAGTCAGGACGGCGTCGGTGACCTGCTGGTTCGCACCGAGCTCGAGCGGGTGGTCCAGCGTATCGTTGCCGTTGACGACCGCCGAACGCAGGACCCAGCCTTCATCCGGCTTCTGGCCGGGTACGGCGGAGGTCAGCCGATACCGCCCCGGGGCCACGCCGGTCAACCTGAATCGTCCGTCGGCATCGACTGGCGCAGGGGACACGGTGAGGGTCGCTTCGTTCTGTGTCTGGACGGCGGTCAACGACACGCGCAGCCGCGTGAGCTCCGGGGATGGAGACGAGCCGTAGAATCGGACCCGTCCCGAGATCGTCATCCCCATCTGCATCGTCAGTGCGATGCCGGCCAGATCCTGTCCGTCCACGCTGACATCGGCCTGAGCCCAGAGGGGCGGTTGCTGCCTCGTTGCCGGCGCTCCGGCTGCGGCCCTGCCGGTAGGGCGCGGCGGTACGCCCGCACGGGCGAGCAGCGTGTACTGACCCGGCGGGACCGAACTGAACGCGAAGCGGCCCTGCCCGTCGGCGCGGGTCGCGCGGAAGCCCTCGGCACCGAAACCAGGGATCACCGTGGTC
>DATIEW010000800.1:0-22907 GCA_035455585.1 Vicinamibacterales bacterium
TCACCAGGGGATTCGTGCTCGACGCGCGGACGGAGAGCCTGCTCAAGGAGATACCGGCGCTGCTCGCGTCGACGATTGACGGGGCCAGCCTGGAGGAACGGACCGACCCCGGGCTCATCAAGGAGAAGATCCGGGTGGACCTGCAGCGGTTCTTCCGGCGGCGTTCGGGGCTCCGGCCCCTCGTCGTTCCGGTCATCATGGAGATCTGATGAGGTCGGCACTCTCCAGGCGTTTCAGCGAGCTCCTCGGGGTGGCGTTCTTCGCCGCAGCGCTCATCTGGCTGATAGCGCTCGTGAGCTACAGCGCTTCCGACCCGGTCTGGTTCTTCAATACCGGTCCGGATCGGCCGCCTGCCAACTTCGGCGGCCGCGTCGGAGCGTTCCTGGCCGAGCTGTCGTTCCAGCTGGTGGGCTACGCAGCGTATCTGATTCCGCTCGTTCTGGTGGTGGTCGGCTGGAACTACTTCTGGTGCCGGGCGGTGGACGCGGCGTACACGAAGCTGGTTGGCGCGGTCCTGCTGTTCTCGAGCGCGGCGGCGTTCCTGGCGCTGGCCTTCGGCAGCCTGGGCGCGCCGGGCCGGCCGTTCCTCGCTGGCGGCTCGATCGGCCACTGGCTCGGCGGTGCGTTGTCCGAATACCTCAACCGCACCGGGTCGATCATCCTGATCCTGACCCTGATTTTCTTCGCCCTCGTCCTGTCGACGCAGTTCTCCTTCGGCCGCCTCTTCGGCGTGCTGGGCCAGACGGCCAGAGACAGCCTCCTCGCGGCGGTCCGGGCCATGCGCGCGCGCCGGGAGGAACGCCGCCGGGAACGGCAGCGTCAGGAGGTCCTGAAGAAGCACCTCGAAAAGGCGGGCGTTGAAAACGCACAAGGCAGGACGTCGGCCGACCGGCGCGAACCCGAACCGCCCCGGACTGCGCCGGCCCGGACCGCCGACACGCAGAAGCCGTCACGGACCGCAGCGATGGTGGGGGCCGCGGCCGCCGCACTGAAGGCCGCCTCGTCGAAGCCGACGCCGTCCCCCACCATCAAGCGCGCCTCGCCTACCCCGGTCGAGCTCATGCTGCCACTTTCCGACCCGGATCGGGTTCCGGCCGAACGGAAGCGCGGCGCCTACGTTCCGCCGCCGCTGGCGCTGCTCGATGCCCCACGCGGGGAGCGGAAGATCGACGAACGCGAGCTGATGGACGGTGCCCGGCTGCTCGAGGAGAAGTGCCGGGAGTTCGCCGTCGAGGGCGCGGTGGTTCAGATCCATCCGGGTCCGGTCGTCACGACGTACGAGTTCAAGCCCGACGCGGGCGTGAAGTACAGCAAGGTCACGGGGCTGGCCGACGACCTCTGCCTGGCGATGCAGGCCGAATCGGTGCTCATCGACCGCATCCCCGGCAAGTCGACGGTCGGCATCCAGATCCCCAACCCGAACCGGGAGCAGATTTCGCTGCGGGAGCTGCTCGAGTCGGATGCCTACCGCCGGTCGTCGTCGAAGCTGACGCTCGCGCTCGGCAAGACGATCCACGGTGAACCGTTCGTGAGCGACCTGGCGAGCATGCCGCACCTGCTCATCGCCGGGTCGACCGGCACGGGCAAATCGGTCAGCGTGAACGCGATGCTCTCGAGCATCCTGTTCCGCGCCTCGCCCGACGAGGTCCGCTTTATCATGATCGACCCCAAGCGCCTGGAGCTGGGGATGTACGAGGACATCCCGCACCTGCTGGCGCCTGTCGTCGTCGATCCGAAGCTGGCGTCCAACGCGCTGCGCTGGGCGGTGCGCGAGATGGAGGAGCGCTACAAGACGCTCGCGGCGGTCGGCGTGCGCAACATCGAGCAGTACAACCGCAATCTGGCCCACGCCCAGGCGGAGAAAAAAGGCCCGGTTCTCGACAACCAAGGCAACGAGGTCCGGCCGCTGCCGTTCATCGTCGTGCTGATCGACGAGCTGGCGGATCTGATGATGGTGGCGAGCGGCGAGGTCGAGGAATCGATCGCCAGGCTCGCGCAGATGGCGCGCGCCGTCGGCATCCACCTGATCCTGGCGACACAGCGGCCGTCGGTGGACGTGATCACCGGGCTCATCAAGGCGAACCTGCCGGCCCGGATCTCGTTCCGCGTGTCGTCGAAGATCGATTCGCGGACCATCCTCGACGGCAACGGCGCTGAGCAGCTGCTCGGGAGGGGCGACATGCTCTACCTGCCGCCGGCCTCGTCGCGGTTCGTCCGGCTGCACGGCCCGTATATCTCTGAACAGGAGAGCGCCAGGCTCGCGAGCTTCCTCAGAAAGCAGGGCCGGCCGACCTACGACGAGACCATCACGTTGGAAGAAAAGCAGGGTGCCGGCGGCCTCGAGTTCGAGAAGGACGATATGTACGACGAGGCCGCGCGGATCGTGGTGTCGAGCGGCCAGGCGTCGATCTCCTATCTGCAGCGCCGGCTGCGGATCGGGTTCAGCCGGGCCGCGAGGCTCGTCGACATGATGGAGGCCGAGGGGCTCGTCTCGCCCGGCGTGGGCGGCAAGGCCCGCGAGGTCCTGGTGAAGAAGGATTATTTCGAAGAGATCGACGCGCAACTGCGTTGACCTCGAGATTCATTTGTGTTGAGCAGTTCTGAGGCGCTTCTCACACGCGGGAACTACTCAATTCACAGTTCATGACTCAGGACTACTGCCGGAATTCAACTCAATTCAAGTGAATTCCGGTCCAAGGTAACGGCATGAAGAGCAGAACGGGTGCGGTACTGATGGCGGCCGTCGTGGTCATGGGCGGCGCGCGCGCGACGGCGGCGCAGACGGCCGAGGCCCTCTACAACCGGGCGCTGGGCCAGGAACGGGTCGTCCGCGATGCCGAAGCGTCCGCAGCGCTCAAGCGGATCCGCGGCGTCATCGCCGCCTACCAGCAGATCGTCCACCGCTACCCGAAGAGCGGGTACTCCGACAATGCCCTGTGGCAGGCCGGCCATCTCGCGCTGCTGGCATACGAGCGGTTCGGCGAAGAGGCCGACCGGAAGACCGGCATTCGCCTGTTCACCCTGCTCGCCTCGGAATACCCAGCGAGTTCGCTCGTGCCGCGCGTCCGTGAGGCCATCGCCACGTTCGATACGGTCAGGCGGCCTGCCGCGCCGCGACGGGCCGTGTCCAGGCCGCGGGCGCCCGACGACGTCCCGGCCGAAGCCTCCGAATCCGACGCCTCCGGCTCGCCGGACGCCCTTGTGACGATTCGCAGCATCACCCGGACGCGGATCCCCGACGGAGTCCGCGTCAGCATCGAAATGGACCGTGAGCTGCTCTTCCAACCGGAGCAGCTCGAGAGCCCGCGCCGTCTGTTCTTCGACCTGCAGGGCGCCCGTCCCGCGCCGTCGCTCTTCGATGCGGACCTCCGGTTTTCGGACGATGTCGTGCGCGAGATCCGGCTCGGACGTCATCCGCAGAACACCACGCGGGTCGTGATGGACACCGAGGGGGTCGAGTCGTTCAGCGTCTTCACGCTGTACCAACCGTACCGCGTCATCTTCGATTTCCGCCGCGGCGCCACTGCCCATGGAGCGCCGCCGTCCGGGATCGCCGTGTCCACGACTGGACCGGCGCCCGGGCCGAAACCCGCCGCGTCAGCGGGCGCCGGCGCGCCGCCCGCCGCGCGCGAACCACTGCCCTCCCGTCCGGTGGCGCCGCCGGCGTTGTCGGCCCCCGAAGTGCCGTCGGTGAATTCGAGCGGCCAGTTCTCCCTTGCCCGCCAGCTCGGCCTCGGCGTCGCGCGCATCGTCATCGACCCGGGGCACGGCGGCCACGACCCTGGCGCGAGGGCCAACGGCGTGAACGAAGCGGAACTTGTGCTCGATGTCTCGCAGCGGCTCATGAAGCTTCTGAAGAAGCAGCC
Source organism: Vicinamibacterales bacterium (assembly GCA_035455585.1). GTDB lineage: Bacteria > Acidobacteriota > Vicinamibacteria > Vicinamibacterales > 2-12-FULL-66-21 > DATIEW01. The sequence continues at coordinate 3,867 of DATIEW010000800.1, forward strand.
GGGCGTCGAAGTGGTGATGACGCGCGAGTCGAACGCATACGTGGCCTTGGAGGAGCGCACGGCGATCGCGAACCGCGAGGGTGCCGATCTGTTCCTGTCGATCCATGCCAACGCGAGCCGCAACCTGCACGCGCGCGGTGTCGAGACGTATTTCCTGAACTTCGCCACGAACCCCGAGGCCGAGGCCGTCGCCGCGCGCGAGAACTCGGCGTCGGGCCAGACGATGCACAGCCTGCCTCAGATCCTGCGCGCCATCGCGCTCAACAACAAACTGGATGAGTCGCGCGATTTCGCGCGAGTCGTGCAGAGGTCGATGGTGCAGGGCCTGTCGGGGCGCAACAAGCAGCTGCGAGACCTCGGCGTCAAGCAGGCCCCGTTCGTCGTGCTCATCGGCGCCGCGATGCCGAGCGTGCTCGCGGAGATCTCGTTCCTGACCAACAAGCAGGAAGGGCAGCTGCTCAAGACCTCGGCATACCGTCAGGCGATCGCGCAGGCGCTCTTCGATGCGATCGTCAAATATCAGCGATCGTTGAAGGCCAGGACGACGATTGCGGCGAGAGAAGAGCTCTGAGAGACTCGGGTTGACCGCAGGTTCTGGAACGTGATGAGGTACCTCACAGCGCTCGGCGCGTGAGACGCATCGGGTTCCAGCAAACAGGCCGCGAGCTAGTGTCCCGTATCAGTAATACGCGACATAGTTCGCGGGCGGCGCATCCCGCCTCGCTGCGTTGCTCGTCGCTCAGATATGCCCAATATCCTCGCTCCTCGCGCCTTGCGATCCGGGCGCGGCGCTCCGCGACTTATGCCACGTATCACTGATACGGGACACTAGCAGGATGCTGAAAAACGCATCCTGAATGGCAAATGGGCAATGGCACATGGGCCAAATGCGCCTGTCTTGCCATGGCCCATTGGCCATTGTCCATCAATGGCCGGGCTTTTTCAGCGGCTTGCTAGGTGGCTTGGGAGTTGGGAGTTGATCACGACGCCCGTCCCGCGTTCGGGCGAATCTCGCGCGTGCTGTCCGGTGTGACGCGGAGCGCCTCGGAATCGGGAATCGGCTCGAGGTTGTAGCGGGCGCGCAGCAGCTTGATCCCGATCAGAATGCCGCCGAGGATGGCGCCCAGCAGTGCCGCAGCCAGGATCAAGACGCCCGTCAGCCCCAGGGCGCCGATGACCACGTCGGCGACGGTCGTCGACCTCACGGGCTCCTCGACTACCTGGACGATGATCGGGTTGGCTTGCAGCACTACTTGTTTGACCCTGCCGGTGCCCTGTCGGTTCCGAGTTTCCATTTCGCGCTCGTGAACGCCAGCTCGGCCAGCGTCCTCACGGCGACGCCGGTTGCTCCTTTCGGCTGCCAGGGCCTGGCCTCCTCCGCCCAGGCTGTTCCCGCGATGTCGAGGTGGGCCCAGGGGAGCCCGCCGGCGAACTCCTTCAGGAACATGGCCGCCGTGCACGCCCCGGCCGGACGGCCGCCGGTATTCACCAGGTCGGCGATCTCGCTCTTCAGCTGCTCGGAGTAATCGTCGAAGAGCGGCATCGGCCAGCACCGGTCGCCGGCGGCGAGCGCCGTCTGCCGCACGATCTCCACCCACGGGTCGGGCTCGCCAAAGACTGCCGAGGCGGCGCGTCCGAGCGCGACGACGCACGCGCCGGTCAGCGTGGCCACATCGACGAGATGCGTCGCGCCGCGCTGACGCGCATACCAGAGCGCGTCGCCGAGGATGAGGCGTCCCTCGGCGTCCGTGTTGAGGACTTCGACCGTCGTGCCGCCTGCGCCCGTCAGGACATCGCCCGGTTTGATCGCGCGTCCGTCGGGCATGTTCTCGGTCGCCGGCACGACGCCGATGACGCGGATGGGGGCGTCCAGCAGCGCGATCGCCCGCAACGCCGCGACGACGGCCGCGCCGCCGGCCATGTCGTCCTTCATCCGGTCCATCCCATCGGCCGGCTTGATCGAGATCCCGCCCGTATCGAACGTGATCCCCTTGCCGACGAGCCCGAGGACGGGAGACGAGGGAGCGCCGGCCGGCATATGCTCGATTGCGATGACCCGCGGAGGCTCGGCGCTGCCTCGCGCGACGCCGAGCAGCAGACCCATCTTGAGCTGCGCGATCTCGTCCTCTTCCAGGATGTCCACGCCGAGACCGACGTCGCGCGCGATTGCCGCGGCGCGCACGGCGAACTCCGCCGGCGTCAGCACGTTCGAAGGCTCGTTGCAGAGCTGGCGGGCGATGTTCGACGATTCGCCGAGGATCCGGCCCCGTTCGACGGCCCGTTCGAGCGCCGCCTGGCCGGCGGATCCGGGCGGGGCCACCACCTGCAGCTGTTCGGGCGGTGGACCACCGCGATCCCGGCTCTTGTAGCCGTCACCGCTGAACGCAGCCAGGAGCAGTCCCTCCGTGATGGCCTGCAGCGCGGGCGGCAGCTCGAGGCCGCCGCGGTGAACGAATGCCAGCCGGGGCACGTGGCGCTGCCGCGCGCCCAGCGCCGCCGCCGTCGCGACACGCCGCAGCCGCTCCGTCGTGAACTCGTGTTCCTTTCCGCATCCGATCAGGCCGAGGCGGCGCGCTCTCCAACCCGAGGTTGTCACGGGCGTCAGGAACAGCTCATAGGGGCGGCCTGGGATCTCGCGTGTTTCGGCCGCCCTCTCGACCGCTCCGCCCGTTGCCGCGGCGAGCCCGGGGACGGCGCCAGCGACGTCCTCGTCTTCGAACACCGGCAGGATGAGCAGGTCCGTGTCGATCTCGGCGGGAGCCGCTGATCTGAACGCGATCGATGAGTTGTACGCCGTCCGGGCCATCGAGCGATTATATGGCGAGATTACGCCAGATCTGTCGATTCTCCGGTCCGATTGTGGTCGCGGCTGCTAAAATGAGCAAGGTGCTGGCCCGCATTGACGCGGCGGCCAGGCTGTCGCCTTGATGTTTCACGGGTCGGGGAGCGTGACATGAAAGATCGATCCGCCCGGGTTCGCTGCTGGCTGCCGATCGTGGCGGTTGCGGCCTCTCTCGGGCTCGCGGCGCCGCCTGTGGCAGGCCAATCCGACAAGAAGGCGAAACCGTCGGTGAACCTTCGTGCCTCGCCCTCGATGGGTTTTGCGCCGCTCCGGGTGGTGTTCACCGCGGAGCTGAAAGGCGGCCAGAACGACTACGAAGAGTTCTACTGCGCCACGGTCGAGTGGGAGATCCAGGTTCTTGCCGGGATGGGGGGCGGCGGCAAGGCCGAGCAGCAGCTCGAATGCGAGCCGTACGAGCCGGGCAAGAGCGAAATCAAGCGGCGGTACGTGCGGGAGCACACCTTCAAGCTCGGCGGCGAGTACCGCATCCAGTTCCGGCTGAAGCAGAAGGACAAGATCGTCGGCGGCGGAGGGATGACGATCAAGATCCGTGAAGGGGTAGGCGACCCGGGCGGGACACGCTGACTGACATCTCTCAGCGTACACAGTCGTTGAAACGCGCGAGCGGCCTTCAGGGTTCGGGGACGAGTCTTATCTCGGCAGCCGCACCAGCCCTGACCTGGTAGGCTCGCACCTCCGGGCGTTCGGAATCCTCGAGCGAAACCACCAGGTACACCAGATCGGGATCGAAGGCCTCGGCGATATCCGTCGGCGACAGAGCGGCGCTGGAATGCGGGTGCGAGTGGTAGGCGCCGGCGATGTGCCGCGGCGTGCCGCGCAGGCTCCTGATGAGCGCGAAGTGCTGCGCCGGATCTACGCGGTAGCGGGTCGGGCTCGCCTCGAGGTTGGTCGTGCGAATGCTCTGTTCGATCAGGCCCCCGGCCGCCACCAGCAGCCCGCAGCACTCGTTCGGCGCCTCGTCGCGGGCATGGCTGATGATCGAATCCAGCACAGAGCTGGATATGCGGCAGTCGCCAGTCGTCGGTCGCCGGTCGTCAGTCCCAGTCGTCAGTCGGAGTCTCCAGTCCGAGTCGTCAGTCGTCCGGACCCGGATCTCGCACCCGGATCCCGGTTCCCGCACCTGGGACTCCGGACACCGCCCACGAACCGCGAACTGCGAACCGCAGATCAGCGCATCAGCTCAGCCCGATCGCGGAACTGCTCCAGCGCTTCCGGGTTGGCGAGCGCTTCCCTGTTGGTCACCTCGCGCCCATGCACCACGTCGCGCACCGCCAGCTCGACGATCTTGCCGCTCTTGGTCCTGGGGATCTCGGCGACCTGGACGATGCGCGCCGGCACGTGGCGCGGCGTCGCGTTCTGGCGGATGTGGCCCCGGATCCGCTCTTCGAGCGCCGGCGTCAGGGCCTGGCCGTCGCGGAGCCGCACGAAGAGCACGATGCGCTCGTCGTTGTCCCACCGCTGCCCGATGACAAGGCTCTCGACGATCTCGTCGAACTGTTCCACCTGCCGGTAGATCTCCGCGGTGCCGATCCGCACGCCGCCCGGATTGAGGACGGCGTCGGAGCGCCCGTAAATGATCATCCCGTCGTGTTCGGTCAGCTCGACATAATCACCGTGGCACCACACGCCGGGGAACTTCTCGAAGTACGCAGCGCGGTACTTCCGGCCGTCAGGGTCGTTCCAGAAGCCGACCGGCATCGAGGGGAACGGCATCGTGCAGACCAGTTCTCCCTTCTGACCGCGCACGGACCCTCCGGATTCGTCGAAGACCTCCACGCGCATCCCGAGGGCGCGCACCTGTATCTCGCCCCGCCATACGGGTCCGATGGGATTTCCCCCGACGAAGCAGCTGATGATGTCGGTGCCGCCGGAGATCGACGCGAGATGAATGTCCTTCTTGATCTTCCCGTACACGAAGTCGAAGCTCTCCGGCGCGAGCGGCGATCCGGTGGACGTCATCGTGCGGACCGTGTGGAGCCGGTGCGTCCGGGCCGGCTCCAGCCCGGCCTTGTTCACCGCGTCGATGAACTTCGCGGAGGTCCCGAACAGCGACATTTGGGTCTCGTCGGCGAAATCGAACAGCACGTTGCCGTCGGGGTGGAACGGCGAGCCGTCGTAGAGCAGGATCGTCGCGCCGGAGGCGAGCACGGTCACGAGCCAGTTCCACATCATCCAGCCGCACGTCGTGAAATAGAACACCCGATCGCCGGGGTGGATGTCGCAGTGGAGCTGATGCTCCTTCAGGTGCTGTATCAGCGTGCCTCCGGCGCCGTGGACGATGCATTTCGGGATGCCGGTCGTTCCCGAGGAGTACAGGATGTAGAGCGGATGGTTGAACGGCAGGCGCTCGAACTTCGTGCCGCCGTCAGGGCCGGACGCGACGAAGGCGTCCCACAGGATCGCGCCCCGCACACCTTTGCACGAGGGCTCGTCGACCGCATACGGGATCACCACCGTGCGCTCGACCGAGGGAAGCGACCGCAGCACCTCGGCGGCCCGGCCCATGCAGTCGTGCGTCTTCCCACCGTAGAAGTACCCGTCCGTGGCGACGAGTACACGCGGTTCAATCTGACCGAACCGATCCAGCACGCCCTGCACGCCGAAATCGGGTGAGCAGGACGACCAGACGGCTCCAACGGCGGCCGCGCCGAGGGCGGCCACGATCGCCTCCGGCACATTGGCGACATATCCGGCGACACGGTCGCCCTGCCGGATGCCCAGCCCGCGCAGCGCCGCGGCGAAGGCGCCGACCTCCGCGTGCAGCTCCGCGAACGTCAGCGTCCGGTGGCGGCGGCCCTCGCCGTTGAAGATGATCGCGGGCGTCCCGTCGCGGCGCCGCAGCACGTTCTCCGCGAAGTTGAGCTCCGAATCCGGAAAGTACTTGGCCCCGGGCATGCGGTCGCCATTCTCGACTATCCGCTCCCCCATCGTCCCCAGGATCCCGCCGGACTCCCACATCGTGCGCCAGAAGTCCTCGGGACGCTCGATCGAGAAGCGGTACAGCGCGGCGTAGTCAGCGATCGGCACGCTCCACCGGGTTTCGACGAGGCGCATGAACGCGGTCATGTTCGCGCGGGCGATGCGCTCGGCGGAAGGGATCCAGAGCGGCCTGGTCAACGCGGTGTGCCTCCACGCCAATTGTATGCCGCGAGGCAGAGTGAAGGGAGAAGGGCTAACCGGTGTCTTTAAATCCTGCGCTCTCGAGATTCGCTTTCCAGCGGGCCGCGGATTCGAAGATGCGCTTCAGCTCGGATCCCTCTGAAAGATCGGCGCGCAGGCGCTCCAGCGCGTCGACGAGGTCCCCGAGCGCCGCCGACAACTGCTCGGTGTTGGTCGCGGCAATGTCCTGCCAGATGCCGGCGGGGCTCGATGCCAGCCGCGTGGTGTCCCGCAGGCCGCGTCCTGCGAGCGCGAGGCCCGCCGCGCCCGCGCGTTCGCCGACGACGTGCATGAGCGCGCTGGCGGTGAGCTGGGGGAGATGGCTCAGCCAGGCGAGCAGGCGATCGTGCTCGTCAGCGCCCATCGTCACGGGCGTCGCGCCAAGCGCCGTGACGAAGCGCTCCAGGCGCTCGAGACTGCCCATCGCCGATGGCCCATCGCCCACGGCCCATTGCCCATCGTCATCCGGCCGATCCGGAGTCAGAATCCAGGGGCGTCCGCGGAAGAGGTCGGGTCGTGCGGCGTCAAAGCCGCCGGCGGCCGCGCCGGCCAGCGGATGGCCGCCGATGAACCGCAGGCGTTCGGGCAGGCCGGCCGCAGCCTCGACCATGTCGGCTTTCGTGCTGCCGACGTCGGTCACCAGCGCCGGTCCGGGCACGTACTCGGCGAGCCGGCCGAGCAGCGCGATGTTCTGGCGGACAGGAGCGGCCAGGATGATGAGGTCGGCTCCGGAGGCCATGACCAGGTCGTCTCCGGCGACGTCCGCCGCATGCACGCGCATGGCGGCCTCGAGCACGTCCTTCCGGTCGATGGCGATGATGAGCCCGCCCCGCCAGCCCTGGCGGACGGCGAGCGCAATCGACCCGCCGACGAGCCCGAAGCCGACGATGGCGATGCGCTCGAAGGGGGGCGGACCGGGATCCGGTTGGATTACGGGAAGCATGAAGAGGAATCCTGGTGGCGGCCTCCGGTCGCTGCCCTCCGCCACCTCGCGCGGGCCGCAGGCGCTTCATTGGGTTCCCCAGCCGCGGCGGACGGCCGGCTCGAAGCAGATGCCGCGGCCGATGGCGGGCGCGATGATGCGCAGCTCCGCCATCAGCCGGTCGAACTGCGCGGGGAAGAGCGACTGCGCCCCATCGCTCAGCGCATGGTCCGGGTCGCAGTGCACCTCGATCAGGAGGCCGTCGGCGCCGGCCGCGACCGCGGCGCGCGCCATCGGCGTGACCTTGTCGCGGCGTCCCGTTCCATGGCTCGGATCCACGAGCACCGGCAGGTGCGAGAGCTGCTGGACGACCGGGATCGCTGAGATGTCGAGGGTGTTCCGCGTGTAGCTCTCGAACGTGCGGATGCCGCGCTCGCAGAGGATGACGCTCGCGTTGCCGCCAGCCAGGATGTACTCAGCCGAGAGGAGCCACTCCTCGATCGTGGCGGAGATGCCGCGCTTGAGCAACACCGGCGTCCGCGTCCGCCCCAGCTCCCGCAGCAGCGTGAAGTTCTGCATGTTGCGCGCGCCGACCTGGAGGATGTGGGCGTAGCGCTCGACCGTCTCGAGCTGGCTGATGTCCATCACCTCGGACACGAGCTTCAGATTGTGCCGATCGGCGGCCGCCCGGAGCAGCCGCAGGCCCTCCTCCCCCAGCCCCTGAAAGCTGTACGGAGAGCTGCGCGGCTTGTAGGCGCCCCCGCGAAGCACCTTCGCGCCGGCGTTCCTGACGGCAGCAGCGGTGCCTTCGACCTGATCCTCGCTCTCGGCGGAGCACGGTCCGGCCATCACGATGACCTCGTCGCCGCCGAGGCGCAAGTCGCCGATGGTGATGACCGTGTTCTGCGGGCGGAACGTCCGGCTGGCGAGCTTGTACGGCTCGGTGATGCGAAGCACTTCCTGCACGCCGTCGAGCACCTCGATCAGCCTCGTGTCGAACTGCCTGTTCGGGCCGACCGCGCCGATGACCGTCCGCAGCGCGCCGGTCGAGCGGTGCACGTCGAATCCCATGTCCACGAGCTGAGCGATCACGTGCTGGATCTGCTCGTCGCTCGCACGCTCCTTCATCACGACAACCATGGCTGTATTCACTCCATTCTATCCAGCAAAGGCTCCGTCTTCGATATCTCCGTCAGTTGTGACACTCACAACTCAGAGCTCGTGACAAGATGCGTCAACTCCCAACTGCCAACTCACAACTCCCAAGGCACCTGACTCTGGGCCTGGTTGCTGGAAGTCCGGCCGTCTCACGTGCGGAGGCCCGTGGAGTACCTGTTCAAGTTCCAGGATTGCGGTCAACCTCATCTCCTTGGGCGTTGTGAGTTGGAGATTGGGAGTTGATCCGGCCCTCGCGGTCCGCGAGGCGCTCCAGCCGGCGCGCTTCGTCGATCACACGCTCGAACAGACGCCGGATCGCCCCGTCGTCGAGCGGTCCTGAGTTGACCTGCTGGACGTGCGCAATCACCTCGGCTTCGCGCTCGGGCTGGTAGACGGGCAGACCGGCGTCCTTCTTCACGCGTCCGATCTCGAGCGCGCACGACGCCCGGGCGCTGAGCAGCCGCACGAGGTCCTCATCGAGCGCGTCGATGCGGCGGCGCAGCGCGTCGAGTAGGCTCACAACCCGCTCTTCAGCCATCGGACGTATTCCCCGGCGCGCTCGCACAGATCCGGCGAGGCGGCATGCTCCGCGACCACGTTGACGAGCGCGCTCCCGACGACGGCCGCGTCGGCGGTCCGGCAGACGGCGGCGACGTGATCGGGGTGCGAGATTCCGAAGCCGAGCGCCACCGGAAGATCGGTGCGGGCCCGCACCCGCCCGACGAGATCCGTGATGTCGTCCGGCAGCCGATCGCGCATTCCGGTGACGCCCAGCCGCGAGATGACGTACAGGAAACCGCGGCCAAGGCTGGCCGCCCGGCGGATCCGGTCGTCGGTCGTCGTCGGGCTGACGAGAACCACCGGATCGAGGCACGCCTCGATCAGCATGCGACACGACCCCTCGGCCTCCTCGAGGGGAAGGTCGAGGATGAGCACGCCGTCGGCGCCGGCGTCGGCGGCCTCGGAGGCGAACGCCCGGACCCCCATTCGCAGGATCGGGTTGGCATAGGTAAAGAGCACAATCGGCGTCGGTACGGCGCTCCGCACACGCCGGACGAGAGCAATGGCGTGGCGGAGGGTCATGCCCTGGGCCAGAGCCCGCTCGCTGGCGCGCTGGATGACGGGGCCATCGGCGAGGGGGTCGGAGAACGGCACGCCGATCTCGAGGACGTCGGCGCCGGCGCGCGCGACTGCGGTCAGCACCGCCGCCGATCGGTCGGCGTCCGGATCGCCGGCCGTCAGGTAGGCGACCAGGCCGCCGCGCCGCGCCTTCCTGAGGTGCTCGAACGTGTCCGCAAGCCCCGACATCAGCTCGCGGCTCCTTCCTTGGTGGTGCTTGCGAGCGCGCGCTCGACCGACACGACGTCCTTGTCGCCCCGGCCCGACAGATTGACGAGCACCACCGCGTCGCGCGACAGCTCCGGCGCGAGCGTGCACGCGTACGCGATCGCGTGAGCGGATTCGAGGGCGGGCAGGATGCCCTCCTCGCGGGCGAGGCGCTGGAACGCCTCGAGCGCCGCCCCGTCGCCGACCCACGAGTACTCCGCGCGGGCCATGTCGCGCAGCCACGCATGTTCAGGTCCGACGGCCGCGTAGTCCAGCCCTGCGGAAACAGAGTGCGTCGCCTCGATGTTGCCGTCCTCGTCCTGCAGCACGTACGTGCGAGTGCCCTGCAGCACGCCGGGGCTGCCGCCGGCGAACCGCGCCGCGTGCTCGCCCGGCGCAATCCCGCGGCCTCCCGCCTCGACGCCGATGAGCCGCACGGCGGGGTCGTCGATGAACGCATCGAAGATGCCTATGGCGTTGCTGCCGCCGCCCACGCAGGCCACGATCGCGTCGGGCAGGCGTCCGATCGAGTCGAGGCACTGCCGCCGCGCCTCCTGCCCGATCACGGACTGGAACTCGCGGACCATCAACGGATAGGGATGCGGGCCGAGGACGGACCCGAGCAGGTAATAGCTGTCGGCCACGGTCGCCACCCAGTCGCGCATCGCCTCGTTGATGGCGTCCTTCAGCGTCCGGCTTCCGGCATCGACGCGCCGCACGTTCGCTCCCAGCAGCTGCATCCGGAACACGTTGAGCGACTGCCGCTCCATGTCCTCGGCACCCATGTAGACGTCGCAGTCGAGCCCGAGGAGCGCGCAGACGGTCGCGGTCGCCACACCATGCTGGCCGGCCCCCGTCTCGGCGATGACGCGCCGCTTCCCCATCCGGCGCGCGAGCAGGCCCTGGCCGAGCGCGTTGTTGATCTTGTGCGCGCCCGTGTGAGCGAGATCCTCACGCTTCAGCAAGATTCGCGCGCCGCCGAGCGCGGAGCCGAGGCGGCGAGCCTCGTAGAGCGGCGTCGGGCGCCCGACATAGCTCTGAAGAAGCTCCGCCAGCGACGCGCGGAATTCATCGTCCTGCCGCGCGGCGAGGTAGGCGGCCTCCAGTTCCGCCACCGGCGCGACGAGCGTCTCGGGGACGAAGCGGCCGCCGTAGCCGCCGAAATAGCCGCGGCCGTCGGGATCGCGGTGGCCGAACCGGTTCAGTATCGGAGACATGTTTCGTCGGTGCCCGCCGTCATGCGCCGGCCCACGGCGCCACCGGGCCCGGGATCGAGCCGAGGGCGCCAAACAACGCACGCAGACGATCTGAATCTTTGACGCCCGGCGAGGATTCCACCCCCGAGGACACGTCGACGGCGTACGGCTGCACGGCCTCGACGGCCGCACCGATGTTGCCTGCCGTCAGGCCGCCGGACAGGATCACGGGACGGATCCGCGCGGCGGCGGCGGCGAGGCTCCAATCGATTGTCTGCCCGGTTCCGCCGCGCCTGACCGGGTCGTGCGCGTCGAGCAGCAGGGTGGCCTGCCGCGGCACTGCGTCCAGTGCGGTGCGGGGATCGAATCCGTCGGTGACGGCCAGCGCCTTGATGACCCGCAGGCCGCGCCGCAGGTACGCATCCACGGACTCGGTGCCGTGAAGCTGCACGGCCGAGAGCGCCAACAGACCGGCCACGCTCATCACGTACTCCTCGGGTTGATCGACGAAGACGCCGACCGGCGCGACGAAGGGCGGCAGCGCGGACACGATCGGGCGCGCGCGGTACGGATCGATGAAGCGCGGGCTTGCCGGCCAGAAGACGAACCCGACGGCGCTGGCGCCGAGCTCGGCGGCGAGCATCGCATCTTCAAGCCTTCGAATCCCGCAGATCTTCACGCGCACGCGGATCGTCCCCTCAGCTCCATCAGCGCGGCGCCGGGATCCTCCGCAGCGATCAGCCGCTCGCCGACCAGAAAGGCATCGTACCCGGCGGCAGCCAGACGCCCGAGGTCGTCCGGCGACGAGATGCCGCTCTCCGCGATTGCGACCACGCCGCGCGGAATGGCTGGGGCGACGTCGTCCAGAACGGCGTGGTCCACGGCCAGCGTCCGCAGGTTCCGGCTGTTGACGCCGACGAGCGTGGCGCCGGCATCAAGCGCCCGCGCAAGCTCATGGCGATCGTGTACTTCCACCAGAGCGGCCAGACCGAGATCGCCGGCGCGCGCGATGAGCCGGGCGAGATCGCGATCGTCGATTGCGCCGGCGATGAGCAGGGCGGCATCCGCGCCGAGCACGGCCGTCTCGACCATCTGGTAGTCCGTGACGAGAAAGTCCTTCCGCAGGATGGGCAGGTTCACCACGGCCCGCACCTCGGACAGATGATCCGGGCTGCCATCGAAGAAGGTCGGTTCGGTCAACACGGAGATCGCCGCCGCACCAGCCGCGGCATAGGCGGAGGCGTGTGCAGCCGGCCTGTAGTCCTGGCGGAGTATCCCCCTGGACGGCGAACGGCGCTTGCACTCGGCGATGATCCGCGGCTCGGCGGATTCGCTGACGGCGTGGCGGAAGCCTTCGCCGCGCGGCGCCCGGCTGATCCGCCGCTCCAGTGCAGCCAGCGGCTCGGCGTGCTGTCTGACCTCACTGATGCGCCGCGAGGCCGCAACGATCGCCGCAAGGAGATCCGGCGCGCTCACGAAGCCGTCGTCTCCCGCCGCTTGTGGGACAGCTCGGTCAAGCGCTCGAGCAGCGCGGCGGCGCGCCCTTCGTCCAGGGCAGTTTCCGCCATGCGAATCCCCTCCCGAAGATCGGACGCCCGGCCGGCAATCAGCAGCGAAGCTCCGGCGTTGAAGAGGACGATGTCACGAGGCGGGCCGGGCGCTCCCGACAACACGGCTCGCGCGATGGTGGCGTTGGCCGCCGCATCACCGCCGCGCAGCGCTTCGGGCGACGCCTTGGGCAGCTTCGCGTCCGACGGGTGGAGGTAGAACGTATTGACGGCGCCGTCGCGGCATTCCGAGACCTTCGTGTAACCGGTCGTCGAGATCTCGTCGAGCCCGTCGGCGCCGTGCACGACCCAGGCGCGCCGCGAGCCGAGCAGCCCGAGCGATCGAGCGACGAGCTCGGTCAGCTCCGGCCGTGGAACGCCGACCAGCTGCCGCAAGGCCCCGGCGGGGTTCGTCAGCGGCCCGAGCAGGTTGAACGCCGTGCGCACGCCGAGATCCTTGCGCGTGGGTCCGGCGTGCCGCATCGAGGGGTGGAACGTCGGCGCGAAGAAGAACGCGATGCCCGCCTCGTCCAGGCAGCGCTCGACGGTTGCCGGCGGGGCCGAGATGTCGACGCCGAGCGCCTCGAAGAGGTCGGCGCTCCCGCACCGGCTCGACACCGACCGGTTGCCGTGCTTGGCCACCCGCACGCCGCACGCGGCAACCACCAGCGCGGCGACCGTCGAGACGTTGAACGTGTGGGCACGGTCCCCGCCCGTCCCGCACGTGTCGAAGACGTCCTCGTACGCGCCCGAAAGCGGTGTAGCCCTCGCACGCATCGTCCGCGCCAGGCCGACAATCTCGGAGGGCCGCTCCCCTTTCATCGCGAGCGCGATCAGGAGGCCGGCGATCTGCGCGGGCTGAGCCCGTCCCTCCATGATTTCGTCCATGGCCGCGGCGGCCTCGTCAGCCGCCAGGTCCTGCCGCCGCAGAAGCTTTTCGATGAGACCGGCGAACATCACAGCTCCAGGAAGTTGCGCAACAGCCGCCGCCCCTCGCCCGTCAGCACCGACTCGGGGTGGAACTGCACGCCGTGAATGGGCGACTCACGGTGGCGGATGGCCATGATCGTCCCGTCCCCGGTGCGCGCGGCGACTTCGAGTACCGGCGGCACGGGATCGGACACCACGAGCGAGTGGTAGCGGCCCGCGACGAATCCCTGCGACAGGCCGCGGAACACGCCGCGGCCATCGTGATGGATGGACGAGACCTTGCCGTGCATCAGTTCTGCCGCCCGGACGACGGAGCCGCCGAAGGCAAGACCGATGCCCTGGTGGCCGAGGCACACCCCGAGCGTGGGAATCCGGCATCCGAGTCGCTGGACGGTCTCGACCGACACGCCGGCGTTCTCGGGCCGCCCGGGGCCGGGCGAGATGATGATCCGGTCCGGCCGCATCCGCTCGATCTCGTCGACGGTCACCTCGTCGTTCCGCCGCACGAGAGGAGCCGCGCCCAGCTCGCCCAGGTACTGCGCGAGGTTCCACGTGAACGAGTCGTAGTTGTCGATGAGCAGCGTCACAGGCCGGCTTCCGCCATGGCGAGGGCCTGGAGCAGCGCGCGCGCCTTGTCCCGTGTTTCCTCGTATTCTGCCGGCGGATCCGAATCTGCCACGATGCCGGCGCCGGCCTGCACGCGCGCGCAGCCGTCGCGGATCGTGATCGTCCGAATCGCTATGCAGAAATCCAGATTGCCGGCGAAGTCGATATAGCCGATCGCCCCGGCGTAGATGTCGCGCCGTGTGGGCTCCAGCTCCGAGAGGATCTGCATCGCCCGGATTTTCGGCGCGCCCGAGACGGTCCCTGCAGGGAAGCACGCCACCAGGGCGTCGAGCCGATCCCGGTCCTCGCCGAGGCGCCCCTCCACGGTCGAGACGAGGTGCATCACGTGCGAGTAGCGCTCGATCGCCATGTACTGCGACACGCGGACGGACCCGAACTCGCAGACGCGCCCGAGGTCGTTGCGGCCCAGATCGACCAGCATCACGTGCTCGGCCCGCTCCTTCTCGTTCCGTTTCAGGTCCTCGGCCAGCTGGAGGTCCTCTTCATCGCCCGATCCTCTCGGCCGCGTGCCGGCGATCGGGTGGGTTTCGACGCGCCGTCCTTCCACCCGCACCAGCATTTCGGGCGACGAGCCCACGATCGCGAGGTCGCCCATGCGGATGAAGTACATGTAGGGGGACGGATTGACGTGCCGGAGCGCGCGATACACCGTGAAGGGATCGGCGGTCAGGCGCGACTCGAACCGCTGCGAGAGAACGGCCTGGTAGATGTCGCCGGCCGCGATGTGCTCCTTGATGGCCAGGACGGCTCGCTCGAACGTCTCCTTGTCGACATTCGATCGCACGTCGGGCGCAACCGGCGCGGGCGGCTCCGGCTGCGACAATCCGCGTTCGAGCTCCCGCTCGACGAACTGGATCTTGGCGCACGCGAACTGGTAGAGGGCACGCAGGTCCTCGTCGGCGGTGACGCGGGCGTTGGCGATGATGAGGATGCGGTGCTTCACGTGATCGAAGGCGAGCACCGTGTCGAACAGCATGAATCCCGCGCCCTCGCCGGCCTGCGCGTCGTCGATCCACGCCGCGCGCTGCCAGGCCGCCTCGAGGGCCGGCTCGAAGACCGGGGAGGCGTCGTAGCCGATGAAGCCGACGGCCCCGCCCGTGAAGCGAGGCAGCCCGGGGACGGGCGGCGACCGGAATTCGGCCATGAGCCGCCGCAGCACCGGCACGAACGGTTCGTCGAGATCGGTCGTCGTTCCGGAGCGCTCGACGCTGGTCCGGCGGCCGTTCGCGCGAAGCACCAGAAACGGGTCCTTGCCGAGAAACGAGTAGCGCGCCACGCGCTCGCCGCCCTCGACGCTCTCGAACAGGAACGCGTAGTCGGAGTGCTCCGCGATCTTCAGAAACGCGGAGACCGGCGTGACGAGGTCCGCGAGTATCTCCCGGACGACCGGGACGAAGGTACCCCGCCGTGCCAGCTCGGTGAATTCCTCGAAGGTCGTCTGCTTCATGGCGTGCGTACGAAATCGCCGGCGCCGGCCCCTGCGGGGGCCGCAGCGGCCTGGAAGAGTCCGGCAGGCGGCCGCTGTCCTGTCCACAACTCGAACTGCCGCTCGGCCTGCGCAACCAGCATCGCCAGCCCGCCGATCGTCAGGCATCCCTCGCGGCGGGCGTCGGCGAGCAATTCTGTCTCAGCCGGAGCGTACACGAGGTCGTAGACGATCTCCCCGTCGAGCGGCGCACCCGCGATTGGATTCTGCGGATCGACGGAGCTGCCCGCCGTGGTCGCGTTGACGAGAAGATCCCAGCTGCCGCTCCGTGGCGGGAACGCCCCGACCGTTCCGCCCACGAGGTCCGCGATCGGTCGCGCGGCGTCCGGCCGGCGGGCGCAGATGGTGACAGCCGCGCCGCGATCGGCCAGCGCAACCGAGACGGCTCGCGCGGCCCCGCCCGCTCCGAGCACCGACGCACGGAGGCCCTTCGAGCGGATGTTCACGAGCGCCGCGAGGAATCCGTCGACGTCGGTGTTCGCGCCAATCCACCGGCCTTCGCGGACGACGAGCGTGTTGATGGCGCCGACGCGTCTGGCGAGGGGCTCGACATGGTCGACGTGCTCGAGCAGCGCCACCTTGAACGGCGCCGTGATGCTCGCGCCTCTCAGGCCCATCGCACGCGCGAAGCGCACGAAGTCTTCCACTTCTCGAGCCTGCAGCGGGACGTACACGGCGTTGAGCCCCAGGGCCGCGAAACCGGCGTTGTGCATGGCGGGCGAGAGTGACCCGTAGATAGGGTTTCCAGCCACACCGTATAACGCGGCGTCCGGCTGCACGCGTCGGAACCTGAACTCGCGCAGCAGCCGTGCCGGGGCGATCTGGCCTGGCGCGATGCCGGCGCCCGCGTACGTCCAGCGGTTCCCGAGCCGGGCTGCGCAGATGCGTGTGGGCACGCCGGCTGGTCCCATCGCCACGAGCACGTGCCCCGGTTCACCCGTCTCGCGGCCGGCGGCGGCGCCAAGCTCGAAGAGCGGCAGCGTGTCCGACAGGGCCGACACCTCGACGGCGAGCTTGACGACTTCGGCGCCGCGCGACTTCAGCGCCTGGTAGCGATCCGCGATGTCGGACGGCGCCGGGCCGAAGGTGTGCATCGAAAGCACGGTTCCCCGTCCGCCGCGGCTGCGGATCAGGTCGCCGGCAAACGACGCCGAGGCTTCCACGTCGATGAACTCGGCCCCAGATGTAGCAGCCGCTTCGAGCAGCCGCTGCCGCTCGTCCTCGCTGCCACGGAACCATCCCCCTTCCCATTGCGGCCGGCAGGTGACAATCACCGGACGAGTGCGGCCGGCAATCGCCGCCGCCGGGTCGGGCCGGTCCACCCCGTCGAGCCGCAACTCGACCACGTCGGCTCCCTCCGCGGCATCGCGGGCCGAGCGGAGGGCTTCCATGGTGGCGCCGCTCACGGTCGTGCACAGCAGGGGCTGTTTCATCGTCCGAAACGAAAAAAGCCCCCTCAGCGGATGCTGAGGAGGCTTCCCTGGTCCCGAGAACCCGCGCGCGGCGGGCTAGCGGATGGCCCCCTCAGCGGACACGGACCACCACCAATAGGACAGAATCCCAGGGCAGCGGCGCGGGTGGCTGAGAAAGCTCATCGATCCGAGAATTGGCACGATAGCACCTTTCTCCTTGACCAGGCAAGCGTTTGGTCCGTATAACTGAAGCAGACTCTCGTTCCATGCAAATATCATGAGACTCCGAACCGCATCCGCGGCGCTGGCTCTGTCCCTCGTGGGCCTTATTCCGCTGCCGGCGTCGACCCCCCTGATGCCGCTCGAAGAGGTGCGCCCGGGGATGGTCGGCGTCGGCCGGACGGTCTTCGAGGGAACCGAACTCCAGGAGTTCAAGGTCCACATCCTCGGGGTTCTGCGAAACGTCCAGGGTCCGCGGCGGGACCTCATCCTGGCGAGGCTCGAAGGCGCTCCGCTGGCCGATGCGGGCGTGGCACAGGGCATGAGCGGCAGCCCGGTGTACATCGACGGCCGGCTCGTTGGCGCCGTCGCCTATTCCATCGGGGCCTTCCCGAAGGAGCCGATTGCGGGGATTACGCCGATCGCGGGAATGAAGGAAGCGACGGCCCTGCCGCGGCGGGCGGCCGCCCCCCAGGCACGGCTCGAGCTGCCGATCACACCCGAACGGCTGACGGCGGCACTCTCGGCGGCCTCGTCGCGCCTCACGCCGTTTGCCGCGCGTCCCTCCGACGTGCGGGCGATTGGCCTGCCGGCTGCCGAGGCAGGCAGGATAGGCTCGATGCTACGCCCCATCTCGACACCGCTGCTCCTGGGCGGGTTCGACCCGGAGACGGTTGAGCTGGTCGCCGGGCCGTTCAGCACCGCCGGGTTCACCCCGATGGTCACCGGATCGGCCGACCGCCAGGCGCCGCAGGCGACAGCCCCTCTCCGGGAAGGGGACGCCATCGGCGTATCCCTCGTCAGCGGTGATCTCGAGATGGCGGCGACCGGGACGGTCACCCACATCGACGGCGACCGCGTGTACGCGTTCGGCCATCCGTTCTACAACCTCGGGCCTGCTGAATTCCCGATGACGCGCGCGTACGTCCATGCGGTGCTTCCGAGCCTCATGACGTCGTTCAAGATCTCGTCGCTCGGGGAGACGATCGGAACGATGCAGCAGGACCGTGCGACCGCAATCGCCGGCACGCTTGGTCCGGGGCCGAAGCTGATACCGATGACCGTAAAGCTCGAGCGCGCCAGCGGCTCTGACACATCCTCGCCCGCACCCGCGCCCCGGACGTTCACGTACAACCTCGTCAACGACCAGCTCTTCACGCCGCTGCTGGCTTACGTCGCGATCTTCAACACGCTGGCGTCGTACGAGCGCCAGTTCGGCGCGGCCACGTTTACGGTCGAGAGCCGGGCGCGTATCAAGGGCCATACCGATCTGACCGTCGAGGACATCTTCACGGGCGAGAGCCCCGTGCTCGGCGCGGCCACCGCGGTCGCGGGCCCGCTGACCATGCTGCTCTCGAACGACATCGAGCCGATCACGCTCGAAGGGCTCGAGGTGTCGATCTCCTCAGCCGAGACGCCGCGCAGCGTGAGCATCGAGCGCGTCTGGCTCGACGAGATCCGTCCGCGTGCGGGGCGGACGATGCCGCTGAAGGTCCTCACGCGCAGCTACCGCGGCGAAGAGCGCATCTCTACCGTGGAGATCGACATTCCGTCGAACGTTTCCGGCCGGCTGTCGATCCTCGTGACCGACGGACGGCAGCTCAACGTGCTCGAACAGCGCGAGCTTCGCCGCTCGCTCGAACCGCAGACCGTCGCCCAGATGGTGCGCCTGCTCAACGACACGCGGCGCAACAACCGGATCTACATCAGACTGCTGACCGGCACGCCCGGGGCGGTCGTCAACGGCGAAGCGATGACGGCGCTGCCGCCGTCAGTGCTGTCCGTGCTCGAAAGCGACCGCAACGGCGGAAGCTTCGCGCCGATCCGCAGCGCCACCGTCGGCGAATGGGAGCTGCCGATGAACTCGGCGGTGATCGGATCGCGCCTCCTCACGGTGCTGGTGGAGAGCGGTTCCACGCGCTGACGCCGGGCGCGCGTCGGCAGGCGCGCCTCGTGCTACCCTTCGACATGCAGATGAGTTGCTCCGCCACGGCGCGCGTGTGCGCCGGCGCCCTCGTGGCTGGCGCCGCCTGGGCGAGCCTGCTGGCCGCCAGCCCCACGTTCTGGACCGTTTCGACCCAGGCCGAGTTCCTCAAGGGAGATGTGGAGGACCTGTCGATCGATAGCGATGGCCGCGTGTTTCCCGGTCCCTCGGCGTCGCTGCTCGCCGAAACCGCTGCGCCGTTCCTCTGGTCG
>DATIEW010000801.1:0-3405 GCA_035455585.1 Vicinamibacterales bacterium
CGATCCAGGATGTGCAGCCGGCCCTGCCGCGCCTGATTCAGCGCCTGTCGCATGATATCGGTCGTGATGCCCGCCACCTTGATATCCATCTGCAGGGCGGTGATCCCGGCGGCGGTGCCGGCGACCTTGAAGTCCATGTCGCCGTAGTGATCCTCGGCGCCGGCGATGTCGCTCAGCACGGCATAGCGCCCGGTCGATTCGTCCATCATCAGTCCCATTGCGACGCCCGCGACCGGCGCGCCGAGCGGCACACCGGCGTCCATCATCGCCAGCGAACCGCCGCACACCGACGCCATCGACGAGGATCCGTTGGATTCGAGGATGTCGGAGACGACGCGGATGGTGTAGGGGAACTCTTCTTCGGCGGGGATCATCGGGATCAGCGAGCGTTCGGCCAGCGCGCCGTGGCCGACCTCGCGGCGGCCGGGCCCCCGGAGAAACGCAACCTCGCCGACCGAGAACGGCGGGAAGTTGTAGTGAAGCATGAAGCGCTTCCACGATTCCCCTTCGACCATCTCGATCTTCTGCTGATCCTCGGCGGTGCCCAGCGTGGCCGTGACGAGCGCCTGGGTCTCTCCCCGGGTGAAGACCGCCGAGCCGTGCGCCCGCGGCAGGACGCCGACCTCGATGGTGATGGGCCGTATCTCGTCGAAGGCGCGGCCATCCATGCGGCGTCCACGTTCGAGGGCCTCGTCGCGGAGAACCTTCTCTTTCAGCTCCTTGAAGATCTGCCGGGCTTCCGTTCGCCGCTCCACCTCGCCTTCGGGGATGCCCGCAATGAGATCTTCGAGCACCTGATCGACCCGGTCGTAATTCTCGAGCTTGCCCTTGATACGCATGGCCTCGCTGAGCGGCACGTAGATCTTCTCCTCGACCTCGCGATAGAAGTCCCGGCCGATCTCCTTCCGGGGCACCTCGATCTTGGGACGTCCCGCTTCCTTTGCCAGAGCGTCGATACCAGCGACGATCTCGCGGATCGCGCCGTGCGCGCGCTCGAGGGCCTGCACCATCTCCTCCTCGGAGACCTCCTTCGCGCCGGCCTCGACCATGACGATGGCCTGCTGGCTGCCGGCGACGACGAGATCCAGCCGGCTCCTGCGCCGCTGTTCGAACGTGGGGTTCACGAGGTACTCGCCGTCGACCAGGCCCATGCGGACGGCGGCGATCGTGCGGGTGAAGGGGAGGCGCGAGATCGTGAGGGCAGCCGATGCGCCGGTGATCGCCAGCACATCGCTGTCGTTCTCGGCGTCGGCCGACAGCACCAGCGCAATCACCTGGGTCTCGTGCCGCCATCCCGACGGGAACAATGGCCGGATCGGGCGATCGATCAGCCGGCTCGTGAGGACTTCCTTTTCGGTCGGCTTGCCCTCGCGCTTGAAGAATCCGCCCGGTATGCGGCCCGACGCGTAGGTGTACTCGCGGTAATCGACGGTCAGCGGCAGGAAATCGATGTTCTCCCGTGCGGAGGGCGCGGCGCAGGCGGTGACGAGCACCATCGTATCGCCGCTGCGGATGGTGACGGCGCCATCAGCCTGCTTGGCCAGCCGGCCGGTTTCGATCGACAACCCGGGCCGACCGATTGAGATGTGACGTGTGTGCATGTGCTTCTTTCTGCTGGTCGTGTTGCGTCTCGCGGGAGCGGTTCTCGTGAGGAGTCCGCGTCATCCAGAGCGCCGGCCGACGTGGGGTCATGGGACCCGATGGCCGGCCTCCGATGCGCCTATTTCCTGATGCCCAGCCGTCGGATCAACTCCGCATACCGATCCGTGTCCTTGTGCTTGAGATAGTCGAGGAGCCGCCGGCGCTGCCCGACGAGCTTCAGCAGTCCCCGTCGCGAATGATGATCCTTGGCGTGAGCCTTGAAGTGCTCGGTCAGGTAGTTGATGCGCTCGCTGAGCAGCGCCACCTGAACTTCTGGAGAGCCCGTGTCCGAGGCGTGAGTTCGGAATGTCCCGATGATGTCGGTCTTGCGGTCCCTGCTGAGAGTCATCGAACCTCCACGAACGGTCGAGACCCTCGACGCTGTCCTGCGCCGCACCAGACCGCCGTTTTCGTTGTTGAGTCCAACGTGCCGCGTCTCAACCCACCGCCTTTCAGGCGGTCAGCTTCCAGCGGGTCCGGTCTTTCGTCGGCTTTGGACCAGCCGACCACGTTGGACCAGCCTCTGGCGGGACCAACCGTCCCGCTTATGACGAAACTACCGCGCGCAGGCGGCGCGGGCGCGACTTTCAGTCGCGCGCGAAGTCCATCGCCTTCAGGCGGTAGTTTCTTCAACGCGCCGGAAACGCATCCCGGATCGGGCGAGGTCCAGGACGCTGGAGCCCGCCCTGTTCAGGGATTACAATTCCAAGCGAATCAAGATCTTACACCAGGACTACGACGGGATGCAAAAGTCCGCCGTCGCCCCTTTCGGCGATCCCCAGCAGCATGCCCGACCCATCGACGAGCCGCCAGCGCTCGACGCTCCTGGGGACGCCCGGTGTTCCGGCCTCTCGAGGGTGGGTGTCTGCCGCGACGTCTTCCCGGCGAATCGGGCAGCCGTGGCTCGCGCGCCTCGCGCCGGGCCCGGTAAGGATCGCGGCGGGAATGGCCTGCAGCAGTCTCTCCAGCGGGATGATGCGGTCGGCAGCCGCAACGCCCTCGCGCTCAATCTCGTCGAGCGGCGCCGCCTGGGTCAGATCGAATTCGCCCGCGCGCGTGCGGCGGAGCGCCTCCAGGTAGGCGCCGCAGCCCAGCCGTTCGCCGAGATCATGCGCCAGGGAGCGCACGTAGAAGCCCGGGGAGCACGTCACGTGCACGGTTGCCAGGCCTGGCGAGTAGCACAGCAGCGCCAGGGCCGGCACGTTCACCTCGACCGGCCGCATGTCGACACGCTCGTTCCGTCGCGCACGCGTGTACGCATGCACGCCGTCCTTCTTTTTGGCCGAGAAGGGAGGCGGCACCTGGCTGAAGGTCCCGCGGAAGTCGTCGAGGGCCCGCTCGACTGACTCCCGGCTCAGCCCGGCCGGTGCCGGCGGCGGCGGAACCAGGACCCGAGCCTGGCCGGTGGCCGGATCGACGGCGATCCGTCCGGTGGCATCGAAGGCAGGCGTCGAGGCGCCGAACCGGATCTGAGCGGTGTACTCCTTGAAGCTCCCGCTCAGCAGCGCCGCGAGACGAGTCGCCCGTCCCATTACGAGCGGCAGGACGCCGGTCGCGAGCGGATCGAGGGTCCCGGTGTGCCCGATGCGATCGACGTGAAGGGCACGCCTGGCGACGGCGACGACGTCATGTGACGTAGGTCCGGCCGGCTTGTCGACGACGAGAACGCCTTCACTGCTCAACCGGGGGACGTCGAGGCCCGGACCCCCGCTGCGCGCCGGCGGCTCGCTCGCCATCGCTCCCTCGCGCCGCCGCGAATCGCTC
>DATIEW010000802.1:0-5166 GCA_035455585.1 Vicinamibacterales bacterium
ACCTGCTGGCGGTGATGGCGCTCCCCGAGAAGCTGAAAGAGCTCGCTACGGAGTTGTCGACCTGGCGGCAGTACATGGTGACCTATGGGCGACCGGAAAGGCTGGTCCCTCCCAAGATGGTGGAGGTCAGCGTCAATCGGCCGGGAGTCTTCGTGCGCCCGCCCCGGCGGGCGGCGGGCGGGCGCTGAGATGCCAGCCCTCGGCCATTCGCGGCGGGTGTTGCTCGGCACCGTGGCGGCAGCCGCGCTGTGCGCCGGGTTGCCGAGTGCCGATCAGCGGTTCAGAGGCGGGGTTGAGCTCGTCTCGCTGAGCGTGACGGTCACCGAGGGGAGCCGCTACGTCACGGATCTCACCGAAAAGGACTTCGAGGTCTTCGAGGACGGCATCAAGCAGAACCTCACGTTCTTCTCCCGCGAACAGCAGCCGATCGCGCTCTCCATACTTCTCGACACGAGCGCCAGCATGGACAAGCGGCTCGAGACGGCGCAGGAAGCGGCGATCGGGTTCGCCCGCCGCATGCAGCCGGACGACCTGATGCAGGTGATCGACTTCGACAGCCAGGTGCGGATCCTGCAGACTTTCACGAACGACGGGAGCGCGCTGCAGAACGCGATCCGCAGCACCAGCGTCAATGGCTCGACGTCGCTCTACAACGCCATCTACATCTCTCTGAAGGAGCTGAAGAAGATCAGGGCGCCGTCGGCGGAGGAGATACGGCGGCAGGCCATTGTCGTGCTGTCGGACGGCGACGACACCTCCAGCCTCGTCGCCTACGAAGAGGTGCTCGACCTGGCCAAGCGATCGGAGACGTCGATCTACGCCATCGGCCTCAAGCAGAACTCGGCGGGACGCCCTGAGTTCAAGGAGGCCGAGTTCGTGCTGAAACAGCTCTCGAACGAGACAGGCGGCCGCGCGTTCTTCCCCTCGTCGGTCTCCGAGTTGCCGACGATCTACCAGCAGATCGCGCAGGAGCTGGCCAGCCAGTACACGATGGCGTACACGTCGAAGAACACGATGCGCAACGGCGCCTGGCGGACCATCGTCGTGCGACCCACCCGCCAGGGGCTGATCGCGCGCACGCGCCGGGGCTACTACGGGCCTGCGGGGACCCAGTAGAGAGCGGCGGTATGCACCTGGTCCCGCTGGTGTTCTACGCCGCGGCTGCCGCCGGCTACGCGGCGCACTTCGCCTGGCGCGATCCCCGGACGGGCCGGCTCGCCACCTCGCTCCTCGGCGGCGCGATCCTCGCCCACACCCTGCTCATCGGCATGCAGACGATGCAGGCAGGGCACGCGCCGCTCGTGGGAACCACCGCCGCCATCTCGGCATTCGTGTGGCTCCTGGGCCTGGCGTATCTCTACGTCGAGCTGACGACCGAGGAGCAGGCAATGGGCGTGTTCGTCGCCTGCCTGCTCGTGGGGCTGTACATCATCCCGGCGCTCGATCCGACCGTGAGCCCGCGTCCGCCCGTGCTGCAGAGCCCGCTCTTCACCGTCCACGTGGCCTCCATGCTCTTCGCGTACGCCAGCTTTGCGCTCGCCTTCGTGCTGGGCGTCACCTATGTCCTGCTGTTCAACGAGATCAAGGCGAAGCACCTGGGGTTCTTCTACGCGCGGCTGCCGTCGCTGCAGGTGCTGGACGCGATGAACGGCCGGGTCGTGTCGATCGGCTGGGCCCTCCTCACGATCGGGATCGCCGTCGGCGGCGTGTGGGCCACACAGGTGCAGGGATCGCCCGATCCACGCGCGCAGGCGATGTCGGTGCTCGATCCGAAGATCCTCGTCGCGCTGCTCTGCTGGGGCGTCTATTCCTTCGCGCTCGTCGCGCGGCGCGCCATCGGGTGGAGCGGCAGGCGCGCCGCGTGGCTCTCGGCGATCGCGTTCGTGATCGTGCTGCTCAACTTCGTGCCCGTCGGGTACTTTCTGACGAAGAGCCATAACTTCTGAACCACTGATGCGACTTTTCGCAGTCGGCCTGAGCCACCGGACGGCCCCCGTGGAGCTGCGGGAGTCGGTGGACTTCGCCCGGGGAGGCCTCGAGGCCGCGCTGGCGGCGCTGGCCGGACGGGCAGCGGCAACGGAGTTCGTCGTGCTCTCGACCTGCAATCGGGCGGAGATTTACGCCGCCGGCGACTCCGACGCGATGGCCGACGCGCTCGGCCGCTTCTTCAGCGACTACCACCGCGTCGATCCGGACCGCGTCACGCCGCACCTCTTCGTCTGCAGAGGCGTCGAAACCGCGCGCCACCTGTTCAGGGTCGCGGCCGGGCTCGACTCCCTGGTCGTCGGGGAGCCGCAGATCCTCGGACAGGTCAAAGCTGCCTACAGTGCCGCCAGCGACCTCCGGTACACCGGGGCGCTGACGAACCGGTTGTTCCACAGCGCGTTCTCCGTCGGC
The DNA here is from genome assembly GCA_035455585.1 of Vicinamibacterales bacterium. Lineage (GTDB taxonomy): Bacteria > Acidobacteriota > Vicinamibacteria > Vicinamibacterales > 2-12-FULL-66-21 > DATIEW01. Next base: position 2,398 of record DATIEW010000802.1, read on the forward strand.
AAGCGCGTGCGCACCGAGACCGGGCTCGGCGAGGGCGCGGTATCGGTGAGCTATGCGGCCATCGCGCTGGCCCGGAAGATCTTCGGTGAGCTGAAGGGACTCCGCGTGCTGATCCTCGGCGCGGGCGAGATGGCCAAGCTCACCGGCGTGCACCTCAAGGCGCAGCAGGTGGCACAGGTCACCATCGCCAGCCGGACGCTGGCGACCGCCGAGCGCCTGGCGGGCGAGTTGGGCGGACGGGCCGTCGACTGGGCCGAACTCGACCACGCGCTCGGAGCCGCCGACATCGTCATCACCGCTACCGGAGCAGCCGAGCCGGTGCTGACCCGTGCGCAGGTGGAGCGCGTGATGCGATCGCGCCGGAGCCGGCCGCTCTTCGTCATCGACATCGCAGTGCCGCGCGACGTCGAAGCCGCCGTCGCCGACCTGGATCAGGTGTTTCTCTACAACATCGACGACCTGCAGGCCATCGTGCAGGACAATCTCGCCCGCCGCGCCGCCGAGCTGGCGCGGGCGGACGCGATCGTGGAGGACGAAGTGACACGGTTCGCTGCCTGGATGCAGTCGCGCGAGATCATCCCGACCGTGGTGGCTCTCCGCCAGCGGTTCGAGGCGATCCGGCAGGCCGAGTTGAGCCGGCTCGAACCGAAGCTGTCCGACCTTCCCCCGGAGGCGCGGGCCCGCCTCGACGAAATCACCCACCTCATCGTCGAGAAGCTGTTGCTGACGCCGACCGAGCAGCTCAAAGCCGTCAGCGACGCTGCAATGGTGATGGCGTACTCCGACGCGCTGAACCGGCTTTTCAGGCTGGCCGGCGAGGACGCACGCGAGCGGCAGGCCGACCGGGCCGCGTCGGAGGTGCGCTCCAGGTGAACGGATCGAGGCCGCGCCGGATCGGCACGCGGGGGAGCGCGCTCGCGTTGTGGCAGGCCAGGGCCGTGGCCGCGCGTCTCGAGGCCGCCGGAGTGCAGACGGAGCTGGTCGTGATCAAGACCGCCGGCGATCAGTTGCAGGACGCACCGCTCTCGGAGGCGGGTGGCAAGCGACTGTTCGTCAAGGAAATAGAAGAGGCCCTGCTGAAGGGTGACGTGGACCTCGCGGTGCACAGCGCCAAGGACCTGCCGGCCGAGCTGCCCGGCGGGCTCGCGGTGGCCGCCACGCTGCCGCGGGAAGATCCACGGGACGCCCTGGTGCTGCCGGCGGGTTCGCCGTGCGGCGAGCTGGCTGCTGCGCTCGCGGCCCTCGGCAGCGGCCCGGCGATCGCGACGAGCAGCGTCCGGCGGGTGGCGCAGCTGGCCGCGCTCGTGCGCGGTGCCCGCTTCGTGCCCGTCCGCGGCAACGTGGACACCAGGCTGCGCAAGCTCGACGCGGGCTCCTGCGATGCGCTGGTGCTGGCGTCGGCCGGCATGCGACGGCTCGGATACGCGTCGCGCATCACGGCCGCGATTCCCTTCGACGCCTGCGTGCCGGCGCCAGGACAGGGCATCGTGGCCGTGCAGATCCGGGCCGACGACGACCGGACGCGGCACGTACTGGAGACCGTTCACGATCCGCAGGCCGGCGTTTCGCTGGCGGCCGAACGGGCGCTGGTTTCGTCGCTCGGCGGCGGCTGCCAGCTTCCGCTCGGCGCCATCGCGGTGCGCGACGGCAGCGAGCTCGAGATGCACGCGGTCGTGGCGTCGCCCGACGGGACGCGCACGATCCGGCGGCGCGGCCGTGGACCGGCATCGGATCCCGAGGCGCTCGGCCGCCGGCTGGCCGGCGAGCTGGCGCGTGAAGGCGCGATTGAGATCCTCGATGCGGTCAGGCGGTGACAGGGTGCTGAAACGCATCCTGAATGTCAGATGGGCAAAGGGCGATGGGCAATGGCCAGGGGCTAGGACAATGGGCCATGGGCAATGGGCCATGGGCAAGTGCGCCTGTCCCGCCATGACCCATTAGCCCTTTGCCACGGGACGCCCTTTTTCAGCGGCCTGCCGGCGGCGCAGGTGTGGCGGGGTCACCGATGAAGACTCCATGCGTGTACCTCGTGGGGGCCGGCCCCGGCGACCCGTCGCTCATCAGCGTCCGGGGGCAGCGTCTCCTGCAGGCGGCCGACGTCGTGGTCCACGACCACCGCGTGCAGAAGCGGCTGCTGCGGCTCGCGCGCCCCGACGCCGAGCGCATCGACGTCGGACCGACCGCGCCCAAGCCGCTCGAGCAGGAGGCGATCTGCTATCTGCTCGCCGAGAAGGCGCGCGAGGGGAAGAGCGTCGTGCGCCTCAAGTGGGGCGACCCGTTCGTTTTCGGCGGAGCCGGCAAGGAAGCGCTCTTCCTCCACGAGCAGCACATCCCGTTCGAGATCGTCCCAGGCATCCCGCCCGGGATCGGCGGCCCGGCCTACGCCGGCGTGCCTGTGACGTATCCGGGGGCGGGTGACGTCCTGACGTTCGTCCGCGGCCTCGAAGGGGAGTCCGACACGCCGCCGGACATCGACTGGACGAAGCTCACGGCGACCGGCGCCACGCTGGTGTGCTACGCCGGCGCCCGTCAGGTAAGGTCGATCACCGGGTCGCTCGCGTCGCACGGACGCGCGGCCGACGAGTCCGCGGTTTTCATCAGCGACGTCACTCTACCGTCGCAGCACACGATCCAGGGGACGCTGGGCGACATCGCTTCGGAGGTTCCCGACGGCGCATCGGGGCTGCTCGTGGTCGGGGCCGTCGCGGGCCTCCGGCAGCACCTGCGCTGGTTCGACGAGCGGCCGCTCTTCGGCAGGCGCATCGTCGT
>DATIEW010000803.1:0-2438 GCA_035455585.1 Vicinamibacterales bacterium
GATCCTGGCGATGGCCTCAGGTGCCGCCGTCGCCCGTCAGGGGAAGAGCACCACCACCGCGGACCAGCAGGCCGAGAAGTGGGTGCGGTCCCAGCTGAAGCAGATGACGCTCGATCAGAAGGTGGGGCAGCTCATCGTCTCCTCGTTCCAGTCGAGCTTCATGAGCACGGACTCGGACGCGTTCGACGAGCTGGTAAAGGCGGTCCACGAGTATCACGTCGGCGGCTTCCACGTGTTTGGCGCGTCCGAGCCCGCGCCCCAGGTGCTCCTCAACCCGTCCTACGGCACCGTCACGCTGGGACAGCCTCTCGAGGCGGCCTCCACCCTCAACCGCCTGCAGGCGATCGCGCCGGTGCCGCTCCTCAACACCGCCGACTTCGAGGCGGGCGTCGGCTTCCGGATCATGGGGGCGACTTCGTTTCCCCGCGCCATGGCCTTCGGCGCGGCGCGCGACGAGAAGCTGGCGTTCGACGCCGGCCGCATCACCGGTGAGGAAGCGCGGGCGCTCGGCATTCACGTGAACTTCGCGCCGGTCGTCGACGTCAACAACAACCCGCGGAACCCCGTGATCAACACGCGATCGTTCGGTGAGGACCCCGATCTGGTGGGCCGCATCGCGGCGGCCTACATCCGGGGGCTGCAGTCCGCTGGTGTGCTCGCCACGCTCAAGCACTTCCCCGGGCACGGCGACACGGACGTGGACTCGCACCTGGGACTGCCCGTCATCACGCATCCGCGCGATCGCCTCGAGAAGGTCGAGCTGCCGCCGTTCAGGGCCGGAATCGCTGCAGGCGCCGACGCCGTCATGACCGGCCACATCGAGATGCCGGCCTTCGACCCGTCACCCGGGACGCCGACGACGCTGAGCCAGCCGATCGTGACCGGGGTGCTGAGGGATCGGCTCGGGTTCCGCGGACTCATCTACACGGATTCGATGGGCATGCAGGGAGTCACGGACCTGGTTCCGCCGGGCGAGGCCGCGGTCCGCGCCGTCCTTGCCGGCAACGACATCGTCCTGCACTCGCCCGACGATGGGGCGGCGTTTGCGGCGATCCGCGATGCGGTGAAGTCGGGGCGGATCACGGCGGCGCGGATCGATGCCTCTGTCGAGCGCGTGCTTGCCGCGAAGGCGCGGCTCGGGCTGCACCGCACGAAGACGGTCAACCTGGAGTCTGTCGCGACCGTGCTCGGCACGCGGTCCAGCCAGGCCGTGGCGGACGAGGTGAGCCGGCGGTCACTCACTTTGATCAAGGATGCGCGGGGCGACCTGCCGCTCAGGGCGCCGCGCAACGCGCACTTGCTCCATCTGTCCGTGCTCGACTATCCGTCAGGTTGGCGGATCGCCGCGCCGAGCCGCACGTTCATCCCCGAGCTGCGCAAGCGCTGGCCGAACGTGACCTCGATCGAGCTGTCGGATCGCACGAGTCCGTCTGAGGTCGAGCTGGTGCGGGCGATGGCGCCGCGGTTCGACGCGGTCATCGCGTCGGTGTTCGTGCGCACGGCGTCCTACAGCGGCCGGATGGATCTCGCGCCGGCGCTGCAGCGCCTGCTGCAGGACGTCGCCCGCCAGACCGCTTCGACCAATCGCCCGTTCATCACGACGCTGTTCGGCAATCCTTACGTCGCGACGTTCCTGCCGGATCTTCCGGTCGTGCTGTTGACCTACGACTTCTACGATCGTGCGGAAGCCTCGGCCGTCCGTGCGATCAGCGGGGAGTCGGCGATCGGCGGGAAGCTGCCGATCGCGCTGCCCGGAATGTTCGAGGCGGGGCACGGGCTCGTGCGCGAGGCGCTGACGGTCCCATCGTCCGCGCGATGAGCGTGCTATACTGTCGGTTTCGTGACCACGCGCGGGCCCGGACCGTTGCGAGCCCGCCGCCGATGCGCCCTTAGCTCAGCTGGATAGAGCGTCTGGCTACGAACCAGGAGGCCGCAGGTTCGAGTCCTGCAGGGCGCGCCAGCCTTCGCCATCGTCACATGCCTTCTTTGTCAGCCGCGACTGGAGCGGTACACTGTGGCATCGCGTCGAGATGCTCCCGGCGCGCAGCGGGCCGCGTCTGGAAACGATGAGCGAACCGGAACGACGCATCTTCTGGCATCGTGAGCTTCCTCCCGTCGACGCCGAGGCGATCGGTGAGCATGTGCTCGAAGCGACGAGCCACCACATCGAGGGGACGCTCGCCCATCGCGACGAGCAGTGGACCAGGTGCTACGAGAGCCTCATGGAGCAGGCCCGGACCCGGCTCCTGCAGGAGATGTCCCGTCTGGGCGGCGACTATGCCCACGTGCTCCGGGAGACCATCGATGAACGGCACGAAGACATCCTCAACGAAGCCTGGCTGCACGGTCGGTTCGACTACATGCTCTTCAAGAGGAAGTAACGGTCAGATGGCGGCGCCCGGGTTCCTGACCATCAGGCAAGCGATACTCGTTCTGGA
>DATIEW010000804.1:0-2140 GCA_035455585.1 Vicinamibacterales bacterium
GTTGTAATAGCGTTGCGTGAGGTAGCGGTTCACCTTCTGGCAGAGAGCGCCGCGGGTGAACGGGTGCTCCGGGTCGCCGGACAGCCGCACGATACGGTCCCCTTGGACCTCCGCGACCACGCCGCAGGCGTCGAAGCAATCGAAGGAACACGCGGTTCGACGAATCATGGCGACGGGCCCCCCTCAGCTGGCTCATCCTACACCGGAGCCGCCTGGGCGCGCCCGCGGGTCAGGCGAAGAGGGTCGAGCGCGTTTCTTTTTCTTCGGCCGCGGACAGATCGCCGTGCAGAATGCTCCGCATGAGGTCGCGGTGGATGGCGAAGCCTGAAATTCTAAGCGCCGCACGCTGTGTCGACGACTGCGGCATGTGGAGGTCCGATGGAGACCTTCGCGAGCGGCCACTACGAGGCGCTCATGAACAGTCCCTCCATGCGGGCGATCAACGAAGTCGTTCTTCGGGTAGCGGCCACGGACGTCACGGTGTTGATCTGGGGCGAGAGCGGCGTCGGCAAGGAGGTGGTCGCCCGCACCCTCCACCAGCGCTCCATCCGTTGTGATCGACCGTTCGTCAAGGTCAACTGTGCGGCCTTGCCCGCCGAGCTTCTCGAGAGCGAGCTGTTCGGCCACGAGCGTGGCGCCTTCACGGGCGCCTGCCAGCGGAAGCTCGGGAAGTTCGACCAGGCCCGCACGGGCACGATCTTCCTGGACGAGATCAGCGAGATGCCGCTGGCGCTGCAGCCGAAGCTGCTGCACGTGCTGCAGGACCGCGAGTTCTCGCGTCTCGGCAGCCAGCAGAGCGTCTGCGCGGACGTGCGGGTCATCGCGGCCACCAACCGGGATCTCGCCGCCTACGTGGCGCAGGGCGGCTTCCGCGAGGACCTCTTCTACCGGCTGAACGTCGTCACCATCCGCGTCCCCACGCTGCGCGAGCGACCGGAGGAGATTCCCACCCTGGTCACGCACTTCCTGGCGCGGTACGGCCAGAAGCACGGACGCGAGCCCGTGCGCATCTCGCCGGAGACGCTCGACCGGTTCCAGCAGTACAGCTGGCCCGGCAATGTCCGCGAGCTCGAGAACGTCATCCAGCGCATCGTGGTGCTGGGGACGGAATCCGTCGTGGAGGCGCTCGCCGAGATCGAGCCACCCCCGGTCGAGGACCGGGCGAACGGGGCAGGGGCCGCGACGGCCGACGATGACGGGGAACTCGACGACGCGCTGGGACTGAAGGAGCTCGGGCGCCGGGCGGCCGAGCTCGCGGAGCGCCGGGCGCTGAAGCGGACGCTGGAGCGCGTACGCTGGCGCCGGACCGAAGCCGCGCAGCGCCTCCAGGTGAGCTACAAGACGCTGCTCGAGAAGATCAAGCAGTACGAGCTGGATCGTCCCGGCTCTCCGTAGTATCCGCGCGCGCCTCACCGTTCGTCGAGTTTTCCGGAGGCGCGCCCCAGTTTCTCGGCAAGCGATGCCTGCACGCTCCGGCCGATCGTCAGGCCCCGGCTCATCACGCGCCGCAGAGCAGAGGTCGCTCAGCGCCGCCCGGCCCCGGCCAGACGCTCCACCTCCTCCTGGCAGGGCACGCACGTTGTCACCCCCGGGAGGGCGTGCAGACGGGCGGGTGGGATCGGCTTCTCGCACTCGTCGCAGCGGCCGTAGCTGCCGTCGCGGAGCCGCGCCAGCGCCGCCGTCAGCCGTCGCGCGCGCTGGGCGAGGCGCGCGTAGCCCAGGTGGTTGCGCTCCAGCGTCTCCACGGCCTGCGCGTCGTCGACCAGGTCGCCGGCCAGACGGGCGATGCTCTGCGGCGAGCCTTCCGGCTGGGGACTCCACCGCCTGAGGCAGGTGAGGATCGCCGTCAGCTCGCGCTCCAACCGTTCCTCCGCCTTCACGTCAGACATGGTGTCCCTCCGCGTGTCGAACCAGGACGGACGCGGCCCCGACGCGTGCGAATCCACCGTGAATCGCGTCGAATCTAGAGACCGTCGAATCGCGCTGTCAACGACGCGTTCCTCCGCATCCTGCGCGGCTCCGAGCGCGAAGCGCCCGTTCCGGCCACGTCTGGCGCCGCGAAATCGCGCCGCGGCCGTCCGGCCCGCGTAAAGAGGGCCCTCCGCGCGCAGCGGCCGCCGCATCGCCGCGTCCCGCGGCC
>DATIEW010000805.1:0-8749 GCA_035455585.1 Vicinamibacterales bacterium
GGGGCCCCACGCCCCGCACCGCTCCCTCGCGGGCGCGCCGTGCGCGCCCCCGCATAGCGGTCCAGACTAGCGTGGGCTTGCCCGCGACCCGGCGCGCTGCTGGTGCACTTGTGTCCCAAGCCGCTCCTGGGGTGAGCAGGATGCTGCAATGGCAAGCGGTGTCACGATTCCAGCGTCCGATTCCCGACGCTTGGGAGTTGGGAGTTGGTGTTTGGGCGTTGACACGGTTCTCGCTCAAGATGCATCAGGCTCCTTATGATTGAAGACAGCGCCGCGTCCGGTCTTGGCCTGATGGTGCTACTCGCGGCCTCCACCCTCGTGAGCGAGGACCTGACGACCATCGGTGCCGGCGTGCTGGCGGCCGACGGGCGGATCAGCTTGGCCGGCGCTGTCATCGCATGCTTCGCAGGGATTCTCGTCGGCGACCTCCTGCTGTTCCTCGCCGGGAGGATCTTCGGCTGGCGACTTCTCACGCTGCCCCTTGCGCGGCGCGTGGTGTCGCCCGAGGCGCTCGATCGAGGCGCCGCGTGGCTCGAGAAGTACGGTGCCGCCGCCGTGCTCGTGTCGCGGCTCGTCCCCGGCACTCGACTGCCGACCTACGTCGCTGCCGGCGCGCTCGGGACCGATGCGCGCACGTTCGCGGTCTGGTTCACCGTGGCCGCGGCTCTCTGGACGCCGCTCCTCGTTGGCGTTTCCAGCACCCTCGGCGCCACGTTTGCGCGCAGCACGCTGGTCGCAGGACAAGGCCTCGCGGCCGTCGCCCTGGCGACACTGGCTGTCATGTGGATGCTGCTGAGCGCCGGACGCCTGGTTCTGAGCCGGCGGAACCGCCGGGTCGTCTACGGCCTCTGGAAGCGCACCGTCCGGTGGGAGTTCTGGCCGCCGTGGATTTTTTATCCCCCCGTCCTCGCCTGCATCGTCTTCCTGATGATCAGGCATCGCGGCGTCACGGTGTTCACTGCGGCCAACCCCGGCATTCCCGGCGGCGGGTTCATCGGCGAGTCGAAGTTCTCCATTTTGCGTGCCCTGTCGCCGAGCGGGGTCGTGGCCCGGGCCGCGCTGATTCCCGGCGATCTGCCGGCATCGCGCCGAATCGGGATCGCGACCCGGGTCATGACTGCCCTCGGGTTGACGTTCCCGGTCGTCGTGAAACCGGACCAGGGCCAGCGCGGCTCGGGCGTCGTTGTCGTCCGGACCGGCGACGAGCTCGCGGCACACCTTTCCAGATCGCCAATCGATCTCATCGTCCAGGAATACGTGCCAGGGCTCGAGTTCGGCGTCTTTTACTACCGCCGGCCCGGGCAGCAACGTGGCCGGATTCTTTCGATCACGGAGAAGCGGTTTCCAATCGTGACCGGGGACGGCCGGCGAACCCTCGAAGAGCTGGTCCTCGACGATGCGAGGGCAGTCTGCCTCGTGCGCGCCTACCGGCGGCTCCATCGTGAACGATGGCACGACGTTCCCGCGTCGGGTGAGCGCCTGCAGCTCGTGGAGGTTGGCAGCCACTGCCGCGGCTCGATATTCGCGGATGCCACGCCTCTGGTGACGCCGGAACTCGAGTCGGCGTTCGACGATATCTCCAGCCATTTCGACGGGTTCTATTTCGGACGCTTCGACGTGCGCACGCCGTCGGTCGAGGCCTTCCGGAGCGGGACCGATCTGAGGGTTCTGGAGCTGAACGGCGTGACCTCGGAAGCCACGCACATCTACGATGCCGCCAACTCCGTCCTGGACGCCTGGCGCGTCCTCTTCGTCCAGTGGCGGCTCGCGTTCGAGATCGGCGCCGAGAATCGAAGGCGGGGTTTTGCTCCGGCGACCTTCGCCTCGCTGCTGACGCTCGTCCGCGACTACCGGCAGACGGCGCGGCTCCATCCGCAGGCCCTGGGATAGGCCATGGGTCATCGGCAATGGCCAATGGCCAATGGGCAATGGGCAATGGGCAATGGGCAATGGGCAATGGGCAATGGGCGATGGGGAAGGGGCGATGGGGAATCGCGGGTTCGCGGGTCGCGGTTCGCGATCCGGTTCCGGAGGTTGGCGGCCATAGGTAACGCGCGATCGGCGATCGGCGATCGGCGAACTGCGAACCGCGAACCACGAACCGCAAACCACGAACCGCGAACCACGGATTACGTAACCACCACTGAGTGCGCAGCATCCAACCCGGCATGACCATCCCGTCCGTCGAATGGCTCGAAGCCGATGGCCTCGGCGGCTTCGCGTCCGGTACCAGCTCCGGCGTGCGCTCACGCCGATATCACGGGCTTCTCCTCCCCGCGCTGACGCCGCCCACAGGCCGCGTGATGCTGGTCAACGGATTCGAGGCGTGGGTGGACACGCCGTCCGGGCGGATCGCGCTGTCCTCGCACCGCTACGCGCCGGGCGTCATTCACCCGAACGGGGCCGAACGCATCGAGTCCTTCTCGAACGACCCGTGGCCCCGCTGGACCTGCCGGCTCGACGATGGGCTGGCGATCGAGCAGGAGCTGTTCGTCCGGCACGGGCGTCCGCTCGTGGCGCTGTCATGGCGCCTGGCCAGCCCGCGGCCTGGCTTCACGCTGGCCGTACGGCCGCTCCTGTCCGGCCGCGACTACCACGCGACTCATCACGAGAACGGAGCGTTTCGCTTCGAGGCCGCCGTCGACGGCGAACGCGTCACGTGGCGTCCGTACGACGGCCTTCCGGCGATCGTCGCGCTGTCGAACGGCCGGTATGCGCCGCAGCCCGACTGGTATCGCAACTTCCTCTATGAGGAAGAGCGGGCGCGCGGGCTGGACGATCAGGAGGATCTCGCGTCACCGGGCGTCTTCACGTTCGATCTGTCCTCCGAGGCCGTGCTGCTCTTCACGACCGGCGATGTGCCAGGCTCCGAGCCCGTCGCCGGACAGATCACACAGCTTCGGGAGGCGGAAAGGACCAGGCGCAGATTCCGGTCGGCGCTCCATCGAGCAGCCGATGCGTACCTCGTCGAGCGGGGCGCCGGCAAGACGATCGTTGCGGGCTACCCGTGGTTCACGGACTGGGGGCGCGACACATTCATCGCGCTGCGGGGTCTCTGCATCGCGAGCGGCCGGCTGGATGACGCGAGGAAGATCCTCCTGGCCTGGGCCGGAACGGTGTCGGAGGGCATGCTGCCGAACCGGTTTCCGGACGCCGGCGGCGTGCCGGAGTTCAACTCCGTCGATGCCTCGCTCTGGTACATCGTTGCGGTTCGCGATTTCCTGACGGCGGCCGGGAATCGCCGAGGAGCGGTGACCGCGAAGGAGCGGAACACCCTGCGCGACGCCGTCGAGTCAATCCTCTCCGGCTATTCGCGCGGGACCCGTTTCGGGATCAGAGCGGACGCCGACGCCTTGCTGGCCTGCGGCGAGCCGGGCGTGCAGCTCACGTGGATGGATGCCAAGATCGGCGACTGGGTCGTGACCCCACGGACAGGGAAGCCGGTCGAGGTACAGGCCTTATGGCTCAATGCGTTGTGGATCGCGAGCCAGTGGTCCGCGAAGTGGAAGGCGGCGTTCGAAGCGGGTCTCCACAGCTTCCGCACCCGGTTCTGGAACGACGCCGAAAGCTGCCTCTTCGACGTCGTCGACGTCGACCACGACCGGGGAAAGCTCGATCCGAGCGTGCGCCCGAACCAGATTCTCGCGGCAGGGGGTCTGCCGGTACCGGTGATCGACGGGGACATGGCCGCACGCGTCGTCAATACCGTCGAGCGCCGGCTTCTGACGCCGATGGGCCTGCGGTCGCTCGCGCCCGGGTCGACGGGCTACGCGCCGCGATACGAGGGCAACGGCGCCGAGCGGGACGCGCGCTATCACCAGGGCACCGTCTGGCCGTGGCTGATCGGGCCGTTCGTGGAGGCGTGGCTGCGTGTGCGCGGCTCGACGCCGGACGCGATTCGCGAGGCTCGGGATCGCTTCCTCGCGCCGCTCCTGGCGCTCGCCGAATCCGGCGGCGGGCACCTGCCCGAAATCGCCGACGCCGACCCGCCACACACCCCGCGCGGGTGCCCGTGTCAGGCCTGGTCTGTCGGCGAGGTCCTCCGGTTGCAGGAGCAGGTGCTCGCCGACGTTTCGAAACCGCTCGCGGTCCGCGATTCGTCGTCCGCGGTTGGTGAAAGGCCGATCGCGAAGCGACGGTAGGCTCGAGCCGCACGCGTCACGACCCGCGAACCCGCGACCCGCGAACCCGCGACCCGCGACCCCCGAACCGCGAACCGCGAATGTAGTTACTTATCGTTCGGGTTGATCGCTTTGAAGGCGGCCGCGGCGAGCGCGCCTCCAGCGAGGTCAGCCGCGATGTGGATCCAGATCGACGACACCGAGACCAGGCCCATCGTGCCCACGGCGACGGCGACGGCCGGATTGAACGCGCCGCCCGACACGCCGCCGACGGCGAACGCACCGGTCATGACCGTGAAGCCGATCGCGAGGCCGTAGAACGAATTCCCGGCCGTGGCCTTCGCCGTCGCGCTGTTCAGGACGACGTAGACGAGCGCGAAGGTGAAGAGGAACTCCGCGACGAGCGCCGGCGCCACGGCAGGGACGAGCGTCGGAGCGGCCGGCGCGCCCACCAGGAACATCGCGACGAACGACGCCGCCAGCGCGCCCACGACCTGCGAGCCCCAGTAGGGCGCTACATCGGCGGCCTCGCATCGACCGCGGAGCCACACGCCAAGAGTCACTGCCGGGTTGTAATGGCCCCCGGACACGTGTCCGCCCGCGTACACCATGACCATCAGGGCCGTGCCAATCGCGAGCGCGGGAATGACCCCGGCGGCACCTGGAATGACCGTGCACCCGATCGTCAGCACCAGGAAGAACGTCCCGATGAACTCCGTGAGGTATTTGTTCATGGCGTCTCCAACTGGAAGAGGGCGCGGGCACCGGCCCGACCCGGGCCTAGTGTCCCGACCCAGTGATTCGCGACATGATTCGCGGGCGGTGCATCCCCGCTCGCTGCGTTGCTCGTCGCTTAGATATGCCCAATATCCTCGCTCCTCGCGCCTTGCGATCGGGGCGCGGCGCGCCGCGACTTATGCCACGAATTACCGGGTCGGGACACTAGAGCCCGCGCAGTATGACGCCTGCACCGCCGATCGACAAGAGCTGCGTCCGCTGGACTAGCCGTGCTTGCACCGACAGAATGTGTACGGATTCTCCGTGCAAGCACGGCTGAGGCGCGCACGGCGCGCCTGCGAGCCGGGGTGTGGGGCGGAGCCTCACGCTAGACGGATGTTTCGACCGCCGTTGTCGCCAGGGCGTTCCTGCTGTCTCGACCGCCGGGGAGTCCGACCACGTCCGGCGTGACCGGAGGCGCCCCAGGCCGGTCGGCGCGTCCCTCGGTGCCCTGCGGGGTCAGATACTGGACGAAGTCCTTCCGGAAGAACAGATCCAGAGTCCAGCTGAGCGCCACCCGGACTTTCTTCTCGAGCCGCGGCAGCTTGCTCAGGTAGATGGTGCGCCACAGCCACCAGGCGAAGAACCCCGAGAACGTGAACCCGAGTATCTTCGCCACCCCGGTGCGATGACCGATCGCGGCGAGCTGGCCGAGGCCGCCGAAGTCGAAGGCAACCCTCGACTGGCTTCGAATCGCAGCCGCGACGTTGCGCGCCACGACCTTCCCCTCGCGCAGCGCATGCTGCGCCGTCGGCGGGTGGAAGCCCCCGCCTTTCCTGTTGGGCACGAGCGCGCAGTCGCCGAGGGCCCAGACGCCTGGCCAGCCCTCCACCTCGAGAAACTCGTTGACGCAGATCTTGCCGCGGTCGCGCCGGCAGGGCAGGCTTCCGACCAGCGGGTGCGGCGACGTGCCCGCGGTCCAGATGATCGTCCGGGCGGGGACAGCCATGCCGTTGCTGAGGGTGACGAGATCGTCTTCGACGCGCTCGACCCGGACGTCGGTATGGATCTCCACGCCGCGTTCGGTCAGCTTGCGCTGCGCGTAGGCCCCGAGCCTGTCGCCCAGCTCGGGCAGGATGATCGGGCCGGCGTGAACCAGCACCATGCGTACAACGGTCTCGGGAATCCTGGGGTAGAAGCGGAGCGAATCGCGTACGAAGTCGTTGATACCGGCGATGGTCTCCACGCCGGCAAACCCTCCACCCGCCACGACGAACGTCATCAGCGCCCCGCGATCGTCCTGCGCGCAGTGCGTGTCGGCCTCCTCGAGCTGCGCGATCAGCCTGTTTCTGAGATGAATCGCGTCGGAAAGCGACTTCATCGTCAACGCCCGATCTTCGAGCCCGGGGAGGCCGTAGAAGTTGGTAATAGATCCCAGCGCGATGACCAGGTAGTCGTAGGGCAGCTCGTGCTCGTGCCGATCTTCGCCGTGCGAGACGACGACCCGCCGTCCGGGCAGGTCCACGCGCTCGACCACCCCCTCGAAGAAGCTGGCCCGCTTCAGGATGCGGCGGATTGGGCTGACGATGTCGGTCAGGTCAAGGTCGCTGGCGGCGACCTCGTGGAGCATCGGTGTGAAGAGGAAGAAGTTGTCGCGGTTGACGAGCGTGATTTCGACGTCCCCCGCCCGCCCGAGCCGCTTCTCCAGTTCGAGCGCCGCGTAGACGCCGCCGAACCCCCCTCCAAGGACCAGTACGCGCTTCATCGTTTTCTCCGTTTCACCATTCAGCATTCAGCATTCGAGTTGTTTCGATGCCGGCGGCCGCCGCGAGGTTGCTGGGCAAGGAGCTACTCCTAGGTCCTCCAGCTCCTGGCTCCCAGCTCCTGGCTCCTGGCTCCTGGCTCCTTGTTTGAAACGCCGCAGGGGGGGCGGGCATCGAAGCACCATCGAGATGGCGAGCATGGGCGAGACGCTGCGGAAACACTGGCCCGAGTACCTGATGGAAGGCGCGGAGCTGGCACTCTTCTTGGTCGCGGCGGCGGTGGTGACCTCCCTGATCCATCACCCGGCGTCGCCAATCCGGCACGGGATAGAGGATCCGGTGCTGCGGCGCCTGGTCGTGGGCGCGCTGATGGGGCTCACGTTGATCGGGCTGGTGCAGTCGCCGTGGGGCCGACAGTCCGGCGCGCACATGAACCCGTCGCTGACGCTGACGTTCCTGCGCCTGGGCAAGGTCGCGCCGTGGGACGCGGCGTTCTACGTGGTCGCCCAGTTCGCCGGGGCCATCGCGGGCATCGTCCTGGCGGCGACGGTCATCGGGCCTGCGCTGGCGAGCCCGGAGGTCGACTACGTGGCGACGCGGCCCGGCACGCCGGGTCCGGCCGTCGCATTTGCTGGCGAGGCGGCGATTTCGTTCGTGCTGATGCTGACCGTTCTGAACGTGTCCAACACGATGCGTCTGTCGCGCTATACGCCGTACTTCGTCGGGGTGCTGGTGGCGACCTACATCACGCTCGAGTCGCCGCTCTCGGGCATGAGCATGAACCCGGCGCGGACGCTGGGCCCGGCGCTGCTCGGGCAGATCTGGGACGCGCTGTGGATCTACTTCACGGCGCCGCTTCTCGGGATGCTGCTGGCGGCCGAGATCTACGTGCGGCGGCACGGGGCGGGGCGCGTGTGGTGCGCCAAGCTCCAGCACGACACCAGCAAGCGGTGCATCTTCCGATGCGCCCATCCGGCCGTCTGAGGGGACCAGGAGAAAGAGACGTGTCAACACCCAATCTCCAACTCCCAACTCCCAAGGCACTCACTGCCGTCACCCGGGCACCTTGGGAGTTGGGAATTGGAAGTTGGGAATTGACACCCGGGAGAACGCGATGAGCACGCAGCATTACGACGTGATAGTGATCGGCAGCGGGGCAGGCGGCGGGACGCTGGCGTACCGGCTCGCGCCCTCGGGCAGGCGGATCCTGATCCTGGAGCGCGGCGATTACGTGCCGCGCGAGAAGGACAACTGGAGCACGCGAGCGGTGAACGTGCTCGGCAAGTACAACACGAAGGAAGAGTGGCGCGACACGAACGGGAAGCCGCTCCACCCGCACACGAACTACAACGTCGGCGGCAACACGAAGTTCTACGGCGCCGCGCTCTTCCGGCTGCGTGCGGAGGACTTCGGGGAGCTGCGCCACGACGGCGGAATCTCGCCCGCCTGGCCGATCGCCTACGACGACCTCGAGCCGTACTACACCGAGGCGGAACGGCTCTACCAGGTGCACGGCGAGCGCGGCGTTGATCCGACCGAGCCGCGTGCCAGCACACCGTATCCGTATCCGGCCGTCAGCCATGAGCCTCGAATCCAGCAGCTGCATGATGATTTCGAGCGGCTCGGGCACCGGCCGTTCCACGTGCCGCTCGGCATCATGCTCGACGAGAGCAATCCGGTCACGAGTCGCTGCATCCGGTGCGACACGTGCGACGGGCACCCGTGCCTGGTGCACGCCAAGTCGGACGCCCAGGTCGTGTGCGTCGATCCGGCGCTCGCGTATCCGAACGTGTCGCTCCTGACCAACGCGAGGGTCGCGCGCCTCGAGACGAGCGCGTCGGGGCGCGAGGTGACTTCCGTGGTCGTCGAGCGGAACGGCGAGACGGAGCGGTACTCCGCCGACATCGTGGTCGTTTCGTGCGGCGCGATCAACTCGGCCGCGCTCCTGCTCCGGTCGGCCAGCGACCGGCACCCGCGCGGCCTGGCCAACGGGTCGGACGTGGTGGGACGGCACTACATGGGCCACGTCAACTCGGTGCTCATGGCGATCTCGAAGTGCCCGAATCCGACCGTGTTCCAGAAGACGCTCGCGTTGAACGACTTCTACCTTGGATCGGACGATTGGCAGTATCCGATGGGACACATCTC
>DATIEW010000806.1:0-2037 GCA_035455585.1 Vicinamibacterales bacterium
TGAGCAGGGGAGCCATCAGCGTGACCAGCAACATGACCGTCGCGAAGCCGTACTTCGTTCGTGTCTTCATCGAGCGCCTCCGAATCGGGTGACAGCAAGCTACATGCCCGTGGCATGGTATCCGCCGTCGACCATCAGCACCTCGGCTGTAACCGCACGTCCGGCACCCGACAGCAGGAACATCGCGGCACCAGCCACCTCGGCGGTCTCGACCGTGCGTCTGAGCGGCGCCCGATCGCGGTAGACCTGCAGGATGTTGGAAAACCCTGAGATTCCCGACGCGGCGAGCGTCTTGATAGGCCCGGCGGAGATCGCATTGACGCGAATCGCTTTGGGGCCCAGATCGGCGGCCAGGTAACGCACGGTCGACTCGAGCGCCGCCTTGGCGACCCCCATCACGTTGTAGTTCTGGAACACCCGCTCGCTGCCGAGGTAGGTCAGCGTGAGGATGCTGCCGCCACCGCGGCGCTCCATCAGCGGGACGGCGCCTCTGGCGAGCGCGATGAGCGAATACGCGCTCACGTCCATGGACACTCGAAAGCCCTCGCGCGAGGTCTGGACGAACGGGGCCATCAGCTCCTCGCGCGGGGCGAACGCCGCGCCGTGCACGACGAAATCAAGGCCGCCGAACTCCCGATCGATTGACGCGAACACATTGTCGATCTGGGCGTCGACGGCGACGTCGCAGGGCAGAATCAGCGGGTCGCTCAACGACGCCGCAAGATCACGGACGTTTTCCTCGAGCCGCTCGCCCTGATAGGTCACCGCGAGGCGCGCTCCCGCGGCCGAGGCGGCCTGCGCGATCGCCCACGCGATCGACCGCTTGTTGGCGATTCCGACGATGAGGCCGGTCTTGCCTGTCAGATCTGTCATTTCACATCCTTCAGTGTCGCGCCGCACTTCAGGTGATCACGTTTTGCGGCGCGATGGGCACGATGACACGATGGGCACGATGACGGCCATTCAGGTGTGCCCTCGCCCCGTTCCATCCGCCTTCGCTCGAAGGTTCGGCGGACCGCCGTAGCTTTGGCGAAGGCGGTCGTGCCCATCGTGCTGAAACCGTCTCCGTTGAAGCCGTCGGCCCGTTCAGCGCTTCGGCGGCAGCAGCCGCTTCGGGAACTTCGCCACCACGGTGTAGTTCGGATCGACAACGTTCGCGATCCGCGAATGGCCGCCCTGCGAGACGACCTGGTAGGCTTCGAGCTTCTCAAAGCCATATTCGTCGACGAGCCACTCGATGAGCTCGACCTGGGCGATGCGAAACGCGTCGACGAGCGGACGCGCGCTCCCGGCCACCATGATGTCGTCGTCATCCTCCATGCGCGGCCACCGGATCTTCCGCCCCTTGATCAGGTCGAACTCGAGGGTGACGTCCATGGTCGTCTCGAGGCCCGAGCCGCAGATCTCTCCGTCGCCCTGCAGGGCGTGGCCGTCGCCAAAATAGAAGTACGCGCCGTCGTGGAAGACGGGCAGGAAGACGGTCGTGCCCTCGCGCGCGTCGGCCGCGTCCATGTTACCGCCGAAGTTCCCCGGCCAGAGGCCTCCGAACGCCTCGGCACCCGCGGGCGCCACCGCCAGCCGGCCGAGCATGGGTCTCAATGGCATCTCGATCGATTTCGACGCCGAGTTCGGCAGGTCGAGGATCCCCACGTTGCGGCGGCGGTCGAGCCGCCAGACGAAACGGCGCGGCGGCAACGGATCGTTGAGGATCCGCGTGCGCGAGTCTCCAGCGACCGCGCTGATACCGTTCGGGTTGACGGCCGAGACGGCGGTGTCGCGATTCGGCCGCAGCCGCACAATCCGGACGACGAGCGTGTCGTCTGGCGTCGCGCCCTCGATGAAGAACGGTCCCACCTCGCCCGGCCACGGCCCACCCGGCTTGTCGTAGTAGTCGCCGGGCCGCGAGAACGTGCGCGACTCGACGGCGGTCCCGGGCCGAATGCGAAGCACGGGTGGTCGCACCGCAAACGTCTGGACGCCATCGGTCGGCTCGAACCTGATGGACTGTCGAAGGGGAGGCACCACCTCCCGCAGGAC
>DATIEW010000807.1:0-7988 GCA_035455585.1 Vicinamibacterales bacterium
ACGCCAACTTCCAATTCCCAACTCCAAGCTTGCCAAACCTGGGAGCGGTGTGAACTCCCAACATCCAATCCCCAACTCCCAAGCCTGCCGGAAGTTGGGAGTTGGGAGTTGGCTATTGGGCGTTGATACGGCTCTCTCTCATGCGTGACGGGCCCAGGACTTGTCCCCCGACTTGTGTGGCACGCACGGATCGAAGCGGCCCGGCGTTTCGACGTAGCGCATGGCCTGTGTATATCCGATCTCCGACGTGAAGTACCCGAGCAGGGCGAGCTCCTTCATCATGCGGAAGTAGTGCGCAGGCCTGTCACCGGCGGGTGGGGCGGCCGGGGCGCGTGATCGCGCGGGCGACGCACGTTCGTCCATCCGGGTTTTCTGCTCGCGATCGATCTCCTCCAAGAGCGACAGTCGGTGTTCGGGACCGGCGTTCATGAACGACGTACCGTGCATCCGCTGGCACCTGTCGTCTACTTGCCGCATGCCGTCGCGGAAGACCTTCCGATCGCGCTCGCTGTACGCGTCGGTGACCATGAGTGCCATGAACGCGCCGGTCTGTGCGGCCTTCGCGCCAGGCGTGCCCGTCTCCGGCAGGATCGTGTCGGCCACCTCGTCCAGGAACGCGACCTCGGCGGACGTGAACTCGCCGGCGCCGAGAGCGGTCGCCCTGCTCCGGGCATCCGCGCTGGCAGAAGCGGCCAGCAGGCGGTCGCCGCCCACGAGCGCGATGCCCCCGAGCAATGTCGTCACCCGCAGGACCGCTTCCCGGCGGGTCATCAGGAGCGTCGATTCAACATCGGTTCGTGGATCTTGTTCCATTCCGTTCCCGTCCAGCGTCAACTCCCAATGCCCAACTCCCAGCTCCCAAGGCACTCTCTTCGTCCCGTGCGGCCAGCCTGGGAGTTGGGATTGAAGTTGGGAGTTGACACCTCAGGCCTTCAGCGCCTGCCATCCCTTTGTGAACCGCCGCGTCAACTCCCAAGCTCCAACTCCGGACTCCCAGAGCACTCACTCCCTCTCGTGCGGGCAGCTTGGGAGTCGGGAATTGGTCGTTGGGAGTTGACACCTACACATTCCCGCGATTGATCTCCTCCACGGCGAAGCGCGCAGCGCGCGCCGTGAGCGCCATGTAGGTGAGCGACGGATTCTGGCAGGCCGCCGACGTCATGCAGGCCCCGTCGGTCACGAACACGTTGGGACAGTCCCAGACCTGATTGTGCGCATTGAGGACCGATGTCTTCGGGTCCCGGCCCATCCGGGCCGTGCCCATCTCGTGAATGCCCATCCCCGGGTAATATCCGTTGTCGTAGACGCGGACGTCCCTGACGCCTGCCGCCTCGAGCATCTCCGCCACGTCGTTCATCATGTCGGTCCGCATCAGGCGCTCGTTCTCTCCGGTGGCGCAGTCGATGGCGAGCACGGGCAGCCCCCAGCGGTCGCTCCTCGTCCGATCGATCGTGATCCGATTGGCGTGATTCGGGAGCATTTCACCGAACGCCGTGGCTCCGATCCGCCACGGTCCGGGAGTTGCCATCGCGTCCTTGAACGCCGCGCCGACGCCGAGTTCGGCCACCGCGCGCTCCCATCCCTGCCGGCTGGCGCCCCCCTGATAGCCGAAGCCGCGCAGGTACTCGCGCCTGTCGCCGAACAGGTTGCGGTACCGTGGAATGTAGAACCCCGTCGGGCGCCGCCCGTAGACGTCGCGGTCGCCGAGCTCGTCGATGACGCCGCTCGCCCCGCACCGGAAGTGGTGGTCCATGAGGTTGTGCCCCAGCTCTCCGGAGCTGCTTCCCAGCCCGCCGGGCCACACGTCGGTGGCGGAGCGCATCAGGATCCACGTGGAGTTGAGCGCCGAAGCACAGAGAAAGACGACGCGCGCGGCGTACTCGGTCGTCTCGCTGGTGACCGCGTCGAGCACGCGGACCGCCGCCGCGCGCCTGCGATCGCGGTCGTAGACCAGATCGGTCACGATGGCGAACGGCTTCAGCGTCAGCCGTCCCGTGGCGAGCGCCGCCGGGAGCGTGGACGACTGCGTGCTGAAATACGCGCCCATGGGACACCCCAGCCAGCAGGCGTTCCGGTACTGGCAGCTCAATCGTCCGGGAAGCGGCTGCGTCAGGTTGGCGGTGCGCCCCGGGATGATCCGCCGCCGGCTGTCGAACTGCCGCGCCAGCCGTCCCGCGATCAGCTCCTCGGCGCAGTTGAGCGGCATCGCCGGCTGGAACTGACCGTCGGGAAGCTGCGGCAGCCCTTCCCGAGATCCGGCGATCCCGGCATGCCGCTCGACGTAGTCGTACCACGGCGCGAGGTCGGCGTAGCGGATGGGCCAGTCGACGGCGATGCCCTCTCTCGTATTCGCTTCGAAGTCGAAGTCGCTCAGGCGGTAGCTCTGCCGGCCCCAGAGCAGCGAGCGTCCGCCAACCTGGTAGCCGCGGTACCAGTCGAAGCGCTTGATCTCCGTGTAGGGCGAGTCCTTGTCCGAGGCCCACCAGTCGAGGTTCTTCTCGTTGAGCGGATAGTCCCGCTTCAGGACGGGGTACGCCTCCTCCATGGCGTGCGTCCGGCCGCCGCGATGGGGGTACTCCCACGGGCCCTTGGTGGCGTTGACGTAGTCCTTGATGTGCTCGACGTTCTTGCCGCGCTCGAGCAGCAGGACGCGCAGCCCCTGCTCGGTCAGCTCCTTGGCGGCCCAGCCACCCGAGATTCCCGAGCCGACGACAATGGCATCGAAGGTCTCTGACTGTCGCTGCATCGTACCCTCGCGTCGGACAAGTCGCTCCGGCGACCGCGAGTGTAGCCGAATGCGACGCGCCGCGCCAGCGGCCGATGCAGTATCATGCGCCTAGTTCTGTGCAAGCCCGGCCGAGGCGCGCACAGCGCGCCTGCGAGGGAGCGGCGTGGGGCGGAGGGGTCCCCGCAAGCGACCGAGCCGGGGTGTGGGCGGAGCCCCACGCTAGGAAGACCCGGCGGAGGATGCGGATGAGCATGAAGCGCTTTCTGACCGCGAGCGGAGCGATCGCACTGGCGATCGCGGCCGCCATCGGTTCCGGACCAGCCCGCGCGCAGCAGAGCGATGACGCCATCGTCGCGAAAGCGCGCGGAATTCACGAACGGGTGGTCACCGCCGACACTCACGTCGACATCAACGTCGCGAATTTCACGCCGGAGCGCAACTACACGCAGCGGCTCACGACGCAGGTCGACCTGCCGAAGATGATCGAAGGAGGTCTCGACGTGGCCTTCCTGATCGTCTACGTGGGCCAGGGAGCGCTCACGTCGGAAGGATACGACAACGCCTACAAGCAGGCCGTCGCGAAGTTCGACGCCATTCACCGGCTGACGAAGGAGATCGCGCCGGACAGGATCGGGCTTGCGCTGACGGCGGCGGACGTCCGGCGGATCGCCGCCAGCGGCAGGAAGGTCGCGGTCATCGGCATCGAGAACGGCTACCCGCTCGGCGACGAGAGCACGGCTCTCGCGCGCGTCAAGGAGTTCTACGACCGCGGAGGCCGGTACCTGTCGCTCGCGCACAACGGACACAGCCAGCTGGCCGACTCGAATACTGGCGAAAACAGCGGCGAGTGGCTCCACAAGGGCCTGTCCCCGCTTGGCAGACAGGTGATTGCCGAGGCCAACCGCATGGGAATCATGGTCGACATCTCCCACCCTTCGAAGGAAGCCAATCTCCAGGCCATGGCGCTCTCGAAGGCGCCGGTGATTGCCTCGCACTCGGGCGCCCGGGCGCTCGCCGATCACAGCCGGAACATGGACGACGAGCTGCTGCAGGCCTTGAAGAAGAACGGCGGTGTCGTGCAGACCGTCGCGCTGGGGAGCTACGTGAAGGTGACGAGGCCGTCGCCGGAGCGTGCGGCCGCGCTCGCGAAGCTCGAACAGGAGTTCGGGCTCCCGGCGGGGGCGCTCGGGCGCGGGGGCGGACGCGGCGGCCGGGGCGGACGCGGACGCGGAGGCGCGCTCGCGCAGCTCTCCGAGGAACAGCGCGTGGAAGTGCAGAAGCGGATGGAGGCGATCGACGCGAAGCTCCCGCCACCGCCCAGGCCGAACGTCAAGGACTTCGTCGACCACATCGACTACATCGTCAAGACCATCGGTCTCGATCACGTCGGCATCTCGTCGGACTTCGACGGCGGCGGCGGTATCGACGGATGGAACGACGCCAGCGAGACGTTCAACGTCACGCTGGAGCTGGTGCGGCGCGGGTACACCGAAGACCAGATCGCGAAGATCTGGAGTGGCAACCTGCTGCGGGTGATGGCGGAGGTCGAGAACGTCGCACGGCAGATCCGGGGAAGCGGAAACGGAGAGGACGGAGGCAACGGAGGTTAACACGGAGGACCCTCCGCTCGATCACGCTCCAGCCGCTTCGTTGCCTCCACCGCGCAGGAGACGCGCGATCAGCAGCAGGAGTGCAACGACGGCCGTAACCAGGAGCAGCCAGAACGTCCGCCGCGAAATGAACGCCGTATCGGCCGCGGGGATTCCGGGCTGCTCGGTCTCTGCAACTGCCTCGGTCGCCACGGCGCCCATCACGTGCTGAGCCAGCAGCGCGAGGTCGTACTGCGGCGGCCGGAGATCGCTGCGGCCGTAGGCCAGTTCGAGCGGGCCCTCCCCCGGATGATGGAACCGCAGGCGGTACGACGGCAGCAGCAGACGCGCCGACGTAATCGGCAGGGGCGCGTTGTCTCCCTCGTCCACGATCAGCCGCAGTTCCCGATCCTGCGACGCATCCAGCCGCAGCATCAACGGCGCCGCGGAAGTCTCCTCGTCCACGTGCTTCCAGCTCCCGGACGCGCGCACATCGAGCCACTCCTCGCGGTGGCGCCGGTCGGGCGGCCGGTCCACGCCGACGCGCACGCTGCGCTGAAATACCCGTGCCGACGTCTGAAGCACCAGTGTGCCGGACGTCAGATTCGCGTACGGAAGAGTGAGGCGGTAGGACGACTGCTGCCGGCCCGGGGCCGGGCTCGCTCCGGTGTCCGGCGCCCCTGTCGGCGTGAACGGAACGTCGAGCGTGAGCGGCTCGTCGCGCCGCTCGATCAGGTAGGGGATCTGGCGGCCGGCGCCGTCGAGCACGCGCACGTCCTCGAAGCGCAGGCCCGGTCCGCCGCTGTGGGCGAGGACGCCGGCGTCGAGCGGCAGCGCCACGAGGCCTGGCGGCCGGGACGGGATGGGACGGCGATGGCGGAAGGCAGCCCGATCGATGACGCCGCCCGGCTGCAGCGATTGGGAGGCTGGATGGGCTTCCGCAGCCATCAGCGGGCGTGGTTCTCCCCACGACGCGTCCGGCAGCTTCGTCACATCGACTGACGCCCGGACAGCTTCGAGGTCGAACGCCGGCCGGGCAAGCGTCCGGTTTCCGTACCGCGCCGTCAGAGGCCCCGCAGGCTCGAAGTAGATCCAGGGGAGTTCCGCGAACACGAGGGAGACTCGTCTGACCTCGAGCGGCTGGTTCTGACCGTCTTCGATCACGAGATCGAGCTCAGCTTCTTCCGGGGGCGCGATCGGAACCCGCAGCGCCGCAGCCTCGACCCCTTCCCGCACGACGCGGGTGAGCGTCGCGGAGCCGAGATCGACCGGCGACGCTTCGGTCCCCGCGAATCGCGACTCGAACACCGTGGCCCGGCGGAAGACGTGGCCGCTGGCCACGTCGAGATCCAGCGCCACGACCGGCAGGCGTGATGCCGGCAGCCTGATGCGATAGCGGCTCGCGCCCGGCGAGCTGGGACGGGGCTCGAACGGAACCTCGTGCAGGGGCTGCGGCAGCGTCTGCGCCGCGGAGGCCTGCCGCGCGAGCACGGCGCCGGGCATCGGCATCCGGCCGCTGTTCGTGTCGTCCCACGTGACCCGCACGTAACGGTAGCTGCCGGGAGCGAAACCCAGCTCGAGCTGCCGCAGCCCTTCGGCAGGCAGATCGAACAGCGTGCCCTGCTCTGCCAGCATCGTCCAGCGGGTGCGGTCACCGCTGCCTTCGAGCGTCAGCCGCTTCAGGAACGGCGCCGGAATCCCTTCGACGCGGATCCTGTCGATCGAGCGGGCCGAACCGAAGTCCGCCTCGAATCCGCTCGCCGTCTTCGTCTCCGCCACGTGCAGCGGGACGCCCGAGGCCCACGCGGGTTCCGACGGCGGCGGGTGGACGAGAAGATAGTCGACAGGACGCCCGTCGCGGTCGAAGAACCGCAGGTCCGACAACCCGCCTTCCGCGAGCGGGGCACCTCCGCGCGAGACGACGCGAAACGGCGCGCCGCCCGAGAGCAGCGCGGCATCGACGCGCAGCCGCTGAGGCCCCGGGGCGGCAATCGTGGCGGGCCGCTCGAAGGCAAAGCGCTCTCTCGCGGTCTGGGCCGACACCATGCCCGCGACGACCGCCACGAACGCGGCGGCCGCTATCGATCTCCGCGTCATTGGCTCCCCCGAGGCCTTGACAGCACGTACTTCTGCAGCGCGAGCGAGACGAGCGCGAGCGACATCGCCAGGCCCACGAACGACGCGACGCGATACAGCCCGGCGAGAGAGCCCAGATCGTACAGGAAGCACTTGAATGTCGTGACGGCAATCAGCGCGACGGCAGCGATTCGGGCGGGTCTGCTGGCGGCGTAGATGCCCGCGGCGAGCAGCACCATTCCGAAGGCCAGCCATCCGATGGTGTAGGTGAGGTCCTGCGACAGCGTCACACCGAACCTGAAGGCGACGTCGGGCCCGGCGGCGTAGTAGTCGGCGATCTCGATGTTCAGCAGGACGAACAGCAGTACGACGCCTGCCGCCGGGAGGATCTGCGATGCGCGCGGCAGACCGGATCCCAGGCGGTCGCGCGTGCGCGACAGCCACCAGCCGGCCACCAGGCACGATGCCGCCGCGCAGGCATACGTGTAGAGGTACCAGTTCAGAATCCTCATGCCTCGCGGCGCGTAGTCGAAGATGCCCGGATTGAGCACCAGACGCCCGAAGACGACGCCGAGGAGCGCCACGGCGGCGTAGAGAAGCCCGCGATGTGATATGCGCTGATAGAGCCAGGCGAGCGCCGCGCCCTCGAGCGCCCACCCGATCGTGATCCACTGCCGTTCCAGTTGCAGCGGCACCGCCACGGTGATGAATGCCATGGCGGAGCCCGCCAGGAGGGCGAGCCGGCCCGTGTCGCGCCGGCCGGCAGGCTCGATCTGGAGCAGCTGACGCACGAGCAGCGCGAGCACACCAGCCTGCGCAACCGGCACGACGCCAATCATCCAGTCGAGATTGCCAGCCACGAACGCGGCGCGGCCGCCGGCAAAGAACATCGCGCTCGCCAGTACCGCAGCCAGATGGGGATGGCGGTCGCCCGCCGCGCGACGTCCCAGGATCAGAGGGAACGCGACGAACACGGCATAGAGGGCGGCCGCAAGCACGAGCAGCTCGATCCACGCGCCGGCCACGCCCAGCCTGTCCTGCCACTGCCAGACGGCGAGCCACGCAGGCACGACCGCGGCAACGGGTATCCGATTCCATCCCGACGACCAGGCCAGCGCCAGGAGCACCGACAGGTTGAGCACGTGCGCGAGCACCACAAACGGGAAGGGCGGCGATCCGCCGGCGGCGGCGGCGGACAGCACCGTCGCCTCGCCGACGAACAGCGCCGCGGCGGCGGCGATGCCCGCTGGCGTGCGCCGGCCGGTACGCGCGATGCGGATCCACACCAGCGCGTAGCCGCTCGCGGCGGCACCGGCCACGAGCGCAACCAGGCCGTACGGCGGCAGGCTGGCGGCGGTCGACCACGCCAGGACGACGACCGATGCGGCTGCCGCGCCGGCGGCGTGCAGAACCGGCATCCGCACGGCGGTCGAGGCAGCGGTTGCGGCCAGCGTCATCACGACCAGACATCCGAACAGCGGCCACGGCGGGATTCCCCACCCGCGGTTGGACGCGAGCATCGCGAGAAACAGGTGCCCGGCGAGCGCAAGGTAGAGTCCGCCCGAGAGCGTCGCAGACGCGGTTTCGACGGAGCT
>DATIEW010000808.1:0-2772 GCA_035455585.1 Vicinamibacterales bacterium
AGGATCATGATGGCGCCCACCTGCGCCACGGCCTCGGTCAGGATGGTCGGCGGCAGCACGGGCGGTTCGCCTGCGCGGTGAGCCAGGTACCGCTCGTTGAGCGTCACGTTCTTGATGCCGACGATGCGCTTGTCGGGAACGAGCTCGGTGATGCGATCGACCAGCAGGAACGGATACCTGTGCGGCAGGATGCGCTCGATCGCCGTGTAGTCGAGCGGTAGCGTGATGTCCATCGTTACGGTGAACGCCGGGCGCGGCGCCTGAGCCCCGCGGAATCTCGGGGGAATTCGCAAGTATAATCCGGTTCTCTGTGAACCAGTCCCATCCCGAAGACGGACGGGCGCCATCAGGCATCGCACCGTCCTCCGCGGCCGAGCACGAGATCGTCGCGACGCTCTTCGACCTGGGCCGTCAGGTCACGTCGGTTCTCGATCCGGATGCGCTCCTCGCCAAGATCCCCCGCCTCATCGCACGGCTGATCTCGTTCGAGGCCTTCGCGGTGTACCTGCTCGACGAGCGGCGGGGCGATCTGACGATCGCCTACTCCGTGGGATACCCCGAGACCGCGACGCCGATCCGCCTGGCACGCGGCCAGGGGCTGGTCGGCGCCGCCGTGGCCGGCGAGCTGCCCGTCTTCGTCAACAACCTCCAGGCCGATCCACGCTACGTCGAGTTCGTGCCCGGCATGTCGTCCGAGATCGTCGTGCCGCTGATGCACAAGTCGCGTCCCATCGGCGCCATCAACGTGCTCAGCCGCAACCGGGACCAGTACAGCCTGCGCGACGTCGCCATCCTGCGGCAGTTCGCCGCCCACGTCGCCGTCGCCCTCGTCAACGCGCGGCTGTACGAGACCAGCCGGCGAGACGCGGAGGCGTTCGAGCTGCTGGCCGAGATCGGGCGGGAGGTCGCCGCGGTGCTCGATCTCGACGAGCTGTTCACGCGCATCGCCCAGCTCGCCCGGCGCCTGATCGACTACCGGACGTTCGGCATCCTCCTGTTGAACGAGCGTGACGAACTCGAGATGAAGCTGGCCGTGCAGTACGGCGAGAAGGTCGAGGTTCCCCGCGTCCCACTGGGCGAGGGGCTCGTCGGCCATGCCGCGCTGCACAGGGTGCCGGTGCTCGTCCCCGACGTCTCCAAGGATCCGCGCTACATCCCCGTGGTCCCCGACGTCAGGTCGGAGCTGGCCATCCCGATGCTCCTGAAAGACCGCTGCATCGGCGTCGTGGATCTCGAGAGTCCGGAGCTGGACGCCTTCACGAAGAGGGACGTCGAGATCCTCACGCTGCTCGCCAGCCAGGCTGCCGTCGCCATCGAGAATGCCCGCCTGTATGAAGAGGTCCGCGCGAACGAGGAACGGCTGGAAAAGGAGGTCCGGTTCGCTCAGCGCGTGCAGATTGCGCTGCTGCCAGCCGAACCGCCCAGGCGGCTCAAGGGGGTCGAGATTGGCGCGGCGTTTTCCCCCGCGCGCGAGCTGGGTGGGGACTTCCACGACTATCTTGCGCCCGAATCGAACACGCTGGTCGTCGCCGTGGGCGATGTATCCGGCAAGGGCGTGCCGGCGGCGCTCTACAGCGCGTTCGCCGCCGAGCTGGTGCGCGGCCGCACGTTCCGCCGACGGTACGTGCCGGAGCGGTCGAGTCCGGCGAACGTCCTCTCGTCGGTCAACACGATTCTCAACGAGCGCCACCTCGAAGAGTACTACTGCACGATGTGCTACGCGATCTTCGATCTCAAGCGGCGCTCGATGACGCTCGCCAACTCGGGGCTCCCGTACCCGGTCCGCTGCACCGCCGAGGCCTGCACCCAGATCGAACTGCCCGGCGTGCCGCTCGGCGCGTTTCCAGGCTCCACCTACGACGAGATGACGTTCGCCCTCCACGCCGGAGACGTGTACGTGTTCTGCACCGACGGAGTTTTCGAGGCGATGAACGACGCCGGAGAGGAGTTCACGGCGGCGCGTCTCGTCGACGTGGTCGGCAGATCCCGCGACCTGCCGGCCCCGGCCATGGCCGAGGCGATCTTCGATGCTGTCGCCGAGTGGCGCGGCGCGGCGCCGCAGGGCGACGACATGACGGCGGTTGCCATCCGTATCAAGGCGTGAGATCAGCCTGGGTCCGGATCCGGGGTCCGGGGTCGCCAGTCGTGCGTCGCCGGTCGTGGGTCGCCGGTCGCGATTGCGGCCGCCCCGCTATCGGCGCTTGAAGTCGAGATCGGTTTCCTGCAGGTGCAGCCCGACGCTCTGGCCGCCGAAGGTGGCGAACTCGTTCACCCTGCCCTTGACGCGGACGTGCGCTCCCTTCGTCGGCGTTCGTCCTCCACGCGACATGACCGTCAGTTCCCCCGTTCCGTCGTTCACCCGGTAGAGTCTGAACGGGACGAGCGGCACGGCCCACGAGCTCGTGACGACGCCGTCAATGGCAACCGTCCGGTCCTGATAGCGTCCGGGGTTGTACTTGAGCTCTGCCACGGTCGTCCGGCGGGAAAGCGCGCAACCCGCCAGCAGGGCGGCCAGCGCCAACGGGACGGCGAGACGCGCGATCGATCTCGGCATGTGCTGATTCCCCTCAGACACGAATGGCCGCGCGAAATCGCCTGACTTGCGACGGGATGCGGCGATGCCAGCGCCTGCCTGAGTTTACGCACCCCGTTGATTCCGCGCGACCGTCGAACAGTCCATCAAATCCCGTACCCGCCCGAACACGGGCAAATCGGCCCGCGGGGGCGCTCGAGCGTCACTTTGCGGGGACGGAGAGTGACCTCGGCAGTCGA
>DATIEW010000809.1:0-2018 GCA_035455585.1 Vicinamibacterales bacterium
TCCTTCATCGCGCAGGGCAACCCGAGCCTAATCGGGGGCCTCGCGAGGTGTCAAGGCGAAACCGCAGGCGTAAACCGCAGGCGCCTTGACAGGCCCGACGTGCAGGCATACAGTGCGGCACTGTGCCCGCGCCGTCTCGCCCCCGACGTGATCGGGACGAGCCCGCCGACCTGATGCCGAGCCCCCGGATCCTCCTGGGACCGGGCCCGAGCATGGCCGATCCGCGCGTCCTCCGCGCGATGGCGCAGCCGCTGCTCGGCCAGTTCGATCCCGAGTTCACCGCGATCATGACGGACGTCATGGCGCTGTCGCGGCTCGTGTTCGAGACCGACAACGTCCACACGTTTCCCGTGTCCGGCACGGGCCGGGCGGGCCTCGAGGCGGCCATCGCCTCGCTGATCGAGCCGGGGGATCGGGTCGTGGTCGCGGAATGCGGCCGGTTCGGGGTGCTGTGCGGCGACATCGCGGAGCGTCACGGCGGCACTGTCGTGCGGGTGCGCAGTGAGTGGGGCACCATCGCGGATCCGGACGCGATCCGGGTCGCGCTCGGCGCCGCGAGGACGAAGATGCTGATCGCGGTGCACGGCGAGACGTCGACGGGCGTGCTGCAACCACTCGAGCCGCTCGCCGATCTCGCGCGTTCGCACGGGGCGCTGCTGATGGTCGACGCCGTCGTCACGCTCGGCGGTGGCCGGGTCGGAGTCGACCAGCGGCAGATCGATGTGGCGGTGGGCGGCTCGCAGAAATGCCTGAGCTGTCCGTCGGGAATGGCGCCCGTGACCTACAACGCCCGCGCGGCTGAAATCTTGAGGACGCGGCGCACGCGGGTCGGCACCAACTACCTGGACCTCGCCCAGCTCGCCGCGTACTGGAGCCCGAAGCGCTTCAACCACCACACCGCGCCGACCAGCATGGTCTACGGCCTCCGAGAGGCGCTGCGTGCGGTGCAGGCCGAAGGCCTGGAGGCGCGCTTCGCCCGCCATCGGCTGCACGGCGACGCCCTGCGGGCCGGCGTGGCGGCGCTGGGGCTGGGCCTCTTCGGCGCCGAGCCGCCGGAGCATCGGCTGCCGATGCTGACGCCGGTCGTCGTCCCGGACGGCATCGACGACGCGCGGGTGCGACAGCGCCTGCTCCACGACTTCGGCATCGAGATCGGCGCGGCCTTCGGTCATCTCCAGGGCCGGATCTGGCGCATCGGGACGATGGGCCACTCCGCGCAGCGCCAGAACGTGCTGCTGTGCCTGGCGGCGCTGGAGGCGGTGCTGCGGGCGGAGGGGTGGAAGTCGGAGCCGGGGGCCGGGGTCGGCGCGGCCGTGGCCTATTACGATACGAAGACGCCGCGGGCAACTGTCCACGATCGGACGCTTTGACACGGCATCGTCGCGGGAGCCAGGCTGACAACGTGGCGACGCGTCGTGTGCAGCTGCGAACCAGGTGGTCCACCCCCGAGGCAACCGCTCGAGAATTCGGGCTCTCCGGGGCGGAGCTCGACCGCATAGCCAAGGCAGTCAAGGATTTCCTTTCGTCATACAAGGGATCGCTGACCGTTGGCAACGGCCGGTCGGTCTCTGCAGGACGTCGTCGAGATCCCCGCCCTACCGTCAAGCATTCGCGCCGGCGTCGCGCCGTCCGCTGATCGCGCCAGGCGCCTTCCTCAACGTCCCGTATGACCGGCGTTATCTCTCCCTGTACCTGGCCGGCATCGCTGGTCTTTGCGGTCTGGGCCTACGGCCTCGGGCGGCGATCGAGATCCCCGGTCCACAACGACGTCTCGGGCGCGTCTTGAAGCTGCTGGTGGAGTGCCGTTACTCGTTTCATGATCTGTCTCGGGTCAGTCTTGGCGGAGGGGTTCCGCGCTTCAACATGCCATTCGAGCTCGGGCTGGCCGTCGTTCTCGGCGAGCGAGGCCGTCACGAATGGTTCGTGCTGGAATCGCGCCGCTTTCGCCTGCAGCGCTCTCTGAGCGATCTCAACGGGACGGACCCCTTGATTCACGATGGCTCGGCCACGCGGCTGTT
>DATIEW010000810.1:0-2306 GCA_035455585.1 Vicinamibacterales bacterium
GGCGTCACGCCGGTGCCCGGCAAGCCGGCGCTGAATCCCGGTAGCGACTACACCCTGAGCTACAGCGCCGCGCCGTCCTGCGTGCTCAACATGACGATGCTGACGCCCGCCGGCTTCATCGGCCCGAGCGAGCGGCTGATCATCCGGTACCGGACGCAGCTCGACTCCGACACGCAGGACGGTGTGGTGCTGACCAACGTCGCCGGAGCAGTCCAGTGGTTCAACGGCGACGCGAGCAATCCCGATCGCGTGCCGGATACTCGTACCCTGACCGACGGAACCGTCGGTGTCGCCGACCACGAAGATGCGCATACGGTGACCGTGGCGCTGACCGGCTTCTTCTTCGAGAAGACCGTGGCCGACCTGACGAGCGGCGCGAACCCCGCCGTCACGGCCGCGCCCGGCGACACGCTGCGTTACACGCTGCGGTTCCGCTCGACTGATGAGTCGTTGAGCAATTTCCGCATCTACGACGAGCTCGACGCGCTCAACCCGCAAGCCATGTTCGTGTCGGGCTCGCTTGCGCTCGTCACGTATCCCGCCGGCGCCGACGTCAGCAACACGAACCCCACGGGCGGCGCGAACGGCAGCGGCGTCATCGACATCCGCAACCTGAGCGTGCCGGTGAGCGGCGAGATCCTGATCCAGTTCGACGTCACGCTGGCCGCGTCGCTCGATAACGGCACGGTCGTCACGAACCAGTCTGCGCTGCGGCTCTCCGGCGGCTCGACGCTCACGCTCAGCGACGATCCGAATGTGAACGGTACTGCCAATCCGGAGGTGCCTGGCGACGAAGACCCGACGCGGGTGACGATCGCCTCATCCGCGTTCTTCCTCGTTCAGAAAGTCTCGACGGATCTCACCGGCGACCCGGCCATCCTGCTGGCCGGCGAGACGCTGCGTTACACGATCACGGTCAGGAACGTCGGCAACGGCGACGCGATCGACACGTCGCTGCGCGACGCCGTGCCAGTGAACACCGCCTACGTCGCAGGCAGCACTACGCTGAACGGCACCGCGGTGGCCGATGCCGGCGGCCTGTCTCCGCTCGTGAGCGGCATGCCGATCTACTCGCCGGCCGACCCGACGCCGGGCTCGATACCTGCCGATCCCTCAGCCATTCCGGCGAACGTCGCTACCATCACGTTCGACGTTGTCGTGGATCCGAACGTCATCCAGGGCACGATCGTCTGCAACCAGGGCTTCGTGACGGCGCTGGACAGCGGCATCGTTGATTACCCGTCGGACAATCCGGACACGTCCGTCGCGAACGACCCGACGTGCGACATCGTCGGCCCGCTGCCGCTGCTCTATGCCGAAAAGCGGGCCGTGCTGTTCGACGATCTGGCAACGCCCGGCGTCGTCGATCCGGGCGACACGCTTCGCTACACGATCACCATGCAGAACTCAGGCGCGGTCCCGGCGACCGCAGTCGTGCTGACCGACTTGGTGCCGGCGAATGCAGCTTACGTAGCGAACACCACGCTGCTCAACGGGCTGGCTGTCGGACAGCCGGACGGCGGCGTGTCCCCGCTCGCTTCCGGCATCGACATCAATTCCTCCGATCTGACGCCGCCGCTACCGGGACCGGGCCTGGGCACGATCTCGCCCGGTGCGGCAGCAGTCCTCCAGTTCGACCTGCGCGTCGATGATGCCGCGCCGCCGTGTGCGCTGATCAGCAACCAGGCAGTGGTTGGGAGCGCCGGGCTGCCCGATCTCCTGACCGACGGCGACGGCAATGCCGCCACGGGACCGGAGCCCACGCTGGTCGCGCTGGGTGATTGCCAGCAGCTCTCCATCACGAAGCAGGTGGCCGTAGTCGGCGGTGGTCCCGCGCTCGCGGGCTCGACGCTCGAATACGTCGTGCAGGCCGTGAACATCGGCGCCGTGCCGGCGTTCAGTGTCGTGATCCGGGACGACCTCGATGCGGCGCAGCCGGGATATCTCGCCTACGTGGTGGATTCGGCCACGATGAACGGCTCGACGACAGGCGTCAGCTTTGTCGGCACGACCATCACCGCGGACTTCGCCCAAGCCTATGGAGCGCTGGCGCCGGGTGCGACGGTTACGCTCCGATTCAGGGCCATCGTCGATCCGGGCCTGGCCGACGGCACGACGGTGACGAATACGGGTGTCGTCTACTGGAATGACCCGACGCAGACGGCGAGCGCCAGCGTCTCGATCGTGGTCGGCGTCGTCCCCGGCATTTCGGTCCTGGGTGGAGCTGCCTGGCACGACGCCGACTTCGATGACGTGCAGGGCGGCGCTGAGCGCGCCCTGGCCGGCTGGTCGGTCGAGCTGTACCG
>DATIEW010000811.1:0-6795 GCA_035455585.1 Vicinamibacterales bacterium
CCCCTATCTCCTCATTGCCTCATTTGATCTAGGCCCAATAAGCCTCCCCTCGCGGCTGGGCAATAGACGAGGGCGCGGAGGGAAGTCGAGGGCCTTGCGGAGCCTTCGGCGATCGGGTTTGCGATAGGCAGGGTGGTGGAGTGGCAGAGGCCGAAGCGCGTTCCCTGCGAAGCTGTCATGACGATGGCCGACTATTCAGTTCGCGCTCGCCAGCCGTGCGCGCGACGGGCCGCGAGATCTTCGCCCTCGACGAGCTCGATCGCGAGCGCCAGCGTCCCATCGGACTCCTCGAGGCCGTAGATGACAGCGATGTGCGGATGGTTCAGCGCGGCGAGCACCTGCGCTTCACGACGGAAGCGCGCCACGCGTTCGGGATCTTGCGCGAACGCGGCGGGGAGCACCTTGATCGCCACGTCGCGATGGAGGTTCGTGTCGTGCGCGCGGTAGACCTCACCCATGCCGCCTTCGCCGATGGCTGCCACGACCTCGTACGGGCCCAGGCGGGCCCCTGGCGCGAGAGGCATGGAGTCCGACATTATAGTCGTGGGATCACGTGTCCGCCTTCTCCTTATCTCCTGTGCTGATCGCGGACGCCGGCACGGGCGGAACCTTCTGCACGACCCCCTTCTCCAGAACGAGCCGCTCGATCTCGTCGAGCTCCATCGGCAGGAAGTCGGTGAAGTTCTCGACGCCTGAGTCGGTTACGACGATGGTGTCTTCGTAGCGGAGGTAGAGGTTCTCTTCGGGCACGCGCAGCTGCGGGTCGATGGAGAACACCTGGCCCGGCTTCAGCGGACCGCTGCGATAGCCGCCCACGTCGTGCACCGCCATGCCGACGGTGTGCGAGAACACGCCGCCGCCGGTCTCGACCAGCCTCCTCGCGGCCTTCTCGTAGATCGGCTTCGAGAACGTCGTGCGTGCGAACACCGCCTCCATCGCCTGTTTCGCTTCCTCGTGAATCTGTGCGGCGGTGACGCCTGGACGGATGCGTGAGATTACCGCCTTGTGGAACTCGAGCACGAACTGCAGCAGCTCCCGCTGCCAGGCGTTGTACCTGCCGTTGACGGGCCACACGCGTCCGATGTCGCTGACGTAGTACCGGAAGTCGGGCGCGTAGTCCATCAGCACCAGGTCGCCGTCGTTCAGCGTGGACGTGTTGCGGAAGTAGTGCATGTTGCTGATGTTCCCGGTGCCGCTCGCGGTGATCGACCGGTAGCCCTCGAGGCGGGCGTCGTTGACCGCGAACACGTAGCGGGCGGCCGCGTCGAGCTGGAACTCGGTCACGCCCGGCTCGGTGCTGCGCATGGCCTCCATGAGCCCGAGGCCCGCGATCTGCGACGCGCGCCGGATGAGCGCGATCTCGCGCTCGCTCTTGATGCTGCGCATTTCGTCGAGGATCGGGTTCAGGTTGCGGACGTCGGCGCGCGGACGCCTGGCGCGCAGCAGCTCGACGAACCGGCGCTGCCTGGATCCCGTTCCGTCCCAGACGTCGTTGACCTGCGCGGTTTCAGCCGACACCAGCTCGCCACGGCTCTGCCCCTGGTTCTCGGCGGGGCTGAACTCGGCGTAGATCGCGGCCCCGGCTGCGCCCCGCCCGCCGCCGCGCTGTCCGCCACCGCCGCCCGTGGCCACGAGCGGCCAGTTCGTTCCGGCCATTTCCGCGAGCGGCTTCACCTCGTCCACGCCCGCAATCCGCTTCACGAGGTCGGCATCTTCCGCCGACAGCACGCGCCCCTCGGCGGCTTCGAGCCGCGGGTTGCGCGCCGGCAGGTAGATCGTCACCGTCTTCGTCCGGCCGTCGAGAAGCAAGTATGCGCCGGGCGTCTCGATACCCGAGAGGTAATAGAAGGTGTTGTGCTGGCGCGGGAACGTGAACCCCGCCGTCTGCGGCATCCCCTGGACGACGGCCACGGCGTTGGCGCCGATCTGGTCGAAGACCTTCGTGTGCCGCGCCCTGAATTCCTCGGGCGGAAAATCGGTCTGATAGTACTGTGCCGCGGCTGGCGCAGCCGCGAACAGCGCCAGCACGGCGAGCGTTGCAGCCTTGATGGTCATGGCGCCTCCTGGGTGGGCCGAGGTCAATCGTGCGTCAATCAGTGGCCCGATCTTACCCGTCGATTCAGAGCTTGCGAAGCGTGTTCTGCATTCCCACGCACCGCGGGGACCTGATGCGACCTGCACCGTCCGTGACGCCTTGATTGCGTGGGTATCCTTGCTATGTCGTCTTCTTGCGAAGACAGGTCACGGACGAGCGCCTCTCCCCGGATCTCCTCCCGGAGATAGAGCTGCACGTAACCGTCCGACGTCGCCCGTCGATCGGACTGCCAGACCAGCGGGATGCTGCCGTATCGGAGGACGATCCGCAGGTCGCGGTAGGGCTTGTCAACCATGCCGTCATCTTTCTGCGCAAAATGACGGCATGATTGGCACTGACGGCGCGCAGCGCGTGGGGGCAGAGCGGACGCGCGTTCAGGACTTGACGAAGTTCCTTAAGACCCCGTACAGGCCGGATCGGCCGCCGCTTAATAGCTATCCATAGGCGGCTGGACTGCACTATCAGGAGGGGGCATGACGGGCATAAACTGGACGCGTGTGCTGCTCGGCGGCCTGGCGGCCGGCGTAGTGATGAACGCCAGCGAGGCGGCGCTGCACGGCGGAATGCTGGGGGGCGATGCGCAGGCGCTGTTCGCTCGATATCAGGTGCCTGACCTGACGTCCGCGGTGCCCATGGCGTCGCTCATCCTCATGACCTTCGTCCTCGGCATTGCCGCGGTCTGGCTGTATGCGGCTATCCGCCCGCGGTTCGGCCCGGGTCCCCGGACAGCGATCATCGCCGGCCTGGCCGTGTGGGTCATGGCTCATCTCTGGTCCGGCGTCTACCTCGGCATGGGCTTCATGGGGCTCATCACGCCCAGGCTGGCGTTCCTGCCGATCGCGTGGGGCCTCGTCGAAGCGCCGCTGGCCACGCTGGTGGGCGGGTGGATCTACAACGAATGAATGCTGAATGCTGAATCGAGGCTGAAGATCGCCGTGATCCACATTCAGCATTCAGCACTCAGCACTCAGCCGCTCATTCCTGCTTCAGCGCGGCCGCCGGCTCGATGAGCGTCGCGCGCCGCGACGGGAGGTAACCGGCCAGCGACGCAACGCCGATCAGGATCCCCGCGGACACGGCGAGGGTGGCAGGATCGCGGGGCGCCAGATTGAACAGCAGGCTCGACGCGAACGTGCTCGTCCACAGGGTCAGCGGAACGCCGGCTGCGACCCCGGCCGCGGCGAGCAGCACGGCCTGGCGGAGGAACATCCACAGGATCTGCCCGCGCCGGGCGCCGAGGGCGACGCGGACCGCCACCTCGGTCCGCCTTCGGCTGACGCCGTACGAGATGGTGCCATACAGCCCGACGCAGGCCAGCGTCAGCGCGAGCGCGCCGAAGGCCGTGGCGAGCCGTGCGAACAACCCCTCCTGCCACAGCGAATCGGCCATGTGATTCGACAGGCTGTCGAGTTCCACGAGCGCGACGTTCGGCTCTATCGCGTGCATCGCCGCCCGAACCGACGGCACCAGCGCCAGTGGACTCGATGCCGTTCTCAGGACGATGTGAAGGTCCTTGAGCGTTGCCCGGTTCGCGCTGTACGGCACGTACGCCGTCCGCGGGTCGCGTCCGCGCACCTGGCTGTACTTCGCGTTGGACACGATTCCCACGATCTCGTACTCGCGGGACGGATCCGGTTTGTCACCGTAGTTGAAACTCCTGCCGATCGCATCGCCGGCGAAGAAATGTTGCGCCATCGCTTCATTGACGAGCGCCACCCGCCGCCCCGCGCCGACGTCCTCCCAGGTGAGATCCCGGCCCGCGAGCACGCGCAGCCCGAGTGTCCGTGCGAAGCCCGGACCGACCCCGTTCGACAGGAGCGTCGTTCCGGCGGGGTTCGGAGGCTCGCCGGCCACCGAGATCGCTCCGCTGCTGACCCAGCCGGAGAACAGCCGATGGCGCATGGCGCTGGCCGACTCCACGCCGGGCAATCCCTGCAGGCGCACGAGGATCTCGCGATAGAGCGCCACGATGCGGTCTCCCGAGTAGCCGTTCTGCGTTGGATCGAGCCCGAAAACGAGGAATCGCTCGGGCTCGAGCCCGAGGGTCTGGCGATGGAGGTTGGAGAGCGTGCGCACGAAGAGCGCCGCGCCCATCAGCAGCACGAGCGACAACGCGACCTGGATGATGACGAAGGCCGCCGACCAGACGCGGTGTCCCGGCCGGTCCGCGGCCAGTGTTCCCGAAGACGCCTGCTTCAGCGCCGGCAGCAGGTCTACCCGTGTTCCCACCAGCGCCGGCACGATCCCGAAGAGGAACGCCGCGGCGATCGCCACACCAGCCGTGAAGACCAGCACCGTCGGGTCCGGGCCGACATCCACGAGCGGTCGCTCCTTCGGGGGCAACAGGACCATGAGCGCCCTGGACGTCCATCCCGCGCACAGCAGGCCGAGCAGCGCGCCTCCGGCTGCCAGTACGAGGCTTTCGGTGATGAGTTGCCGCACGACCCGCGCGCGCGGCGCGCCGAGTGACACCCGGAGCGCAAACTCCCGCCGGCGCGTCGTGGCCCGGGCCAGCAGCAGCACGGCGACGTTGGCGCAGGCAATCAGCAGCACGAGGGCGACCATACCCATCAGGATGTACAGCGGGCGTTCGTAGTCGTCGCGCACGAGATCCAGGCCGCCGGCAGCCCATTCCATCCCGAGGTGAGGAGGCCGCTCGCGATCGACCTCGGGCAGCGCATCGGCGACGAAGCGCTGGAACGCTCCGTCGAGCACGGCCTGCGCCTGGCGCTCGTCCACGTCGTCTCTCAGCCGCGCCATCACGTGCGCCCACCAGTAATCGCGCACGGTGAAGAGCGACGCCACGTCGAGCGGTCGGAAACCCCAGGGCGCCAGCTCCGCCCTGTCGATCATGGAAACCCAGACATCCGGTCTCCTGCCAGGCTGCACGCCGAAGAACCCGGCGGGCGCGACGCCGACGATGGTGAACGGGAGGCTGTTGATGGTGACGGAGGCACCGACGATCCCGGGATCGGCACCGAACCGGCGGACCCAGTACTCGTGGCCGAGCACGGCGACGTGCGCGCCATCACGCTCGTCCGCGTCCGTAATCAGACGACCGGCTACGGCAGACACGCCCAGACCGCTGAAGAAGCCGCCGGAGACCATCTCGCCGTCCACGCGCTCGCCGGAGCCACCGGCGGCAAGCGTGATGTTCTGACGCGACGGGCCGAGCGGCGCGAATGCGAACACGGCCGAGAAGAGCGAGGTGTGGCCGGCAAGCTCTCTGAAGAACGGGAACGGCAGCGATCGGCTCGAAACGCGCCACGGTGTCTGTCGCGGCCCGCCCGCGCCGCTCTGGTCGAGGCCGCCTGGCCACGTCTCGGCGCCCCAGTGGAAGAGCACGAGACGGTCCGGCTCCCGGACCGGGAGGTTCCTCAGTACGACGGCCCGAAGGAGCGTGAAGATCGCCGTGTTGGCGCCGATGCCCAGGCCGAGGGAGAGTGCGACGACAGCCAGCAGCCCGGGGTTCCGGCCCATGTTCCGAACAGCGAAGCGGAAGTCTCTGAGGAATCCGTCCACGGTGCCCCCTGTCGCATCTGCGCGACCGCTCGTCGCATCTCCGGGAGCGGCCGCACCATCATCGCCGGCAGTCCGCCAGTTTCTGCGCGACGCCGACGTGCTGCGGTCCGCCACCGCAAGACCGCCGCCATTGGCACTTCTGGATTCGGTGTATTCTTTGTTCCAGGAATGAACAGCTGGCCGCTCCGAATCGCTGCCCTGGCGGCCGTTCTGGCCTCGGCGTCATGCCGGAGCGCCGGCGACCGCGCGCCGATCATCCAGCCGGGCGCCCCCGGCGAATCGAGCCGCGCCATTGCCGCGGGGAGCGCGACCGACCTGTCCCGCGTCGGGCACACCGCCGCCGACGTGCGGTTCATGCAGGGGATGATCGGCCATCACGCGCAGGCGCTCGAGATGACGGCCCTGCTGCACTCCCGCACCACACGCGACGACATGCGGCTGCTCGCGCGCCGGATCGAGCTGTCGCAGGCCGACGAGATCAAGATGATGCAGCGCTGGCTGGAGGCGCGAGGGGAAACCTTACCCGATCCGCATGCCCACCACGCGCCCGGGGCGAAGCTGATGCCCGGCATGCTCACCCCGGAGGAAATGGGCCGCCTGAGCGCGGCGAAGGGGGAGGAGTTCGATCGGCTGTTCCTCGAATACATGATCAAGCACCACAACGGCGCATTGATCATGGTCGACGAGCTGTTTTCTCAGCCGGGCGCCGGTCAGGAGTCCGACATCTTCGCGTTCGCCTCGGACGTCGACGCCGATCAGCGCATGGAGATGGAGCGTATGAGCGCGATGTTGAACGGGTATTTGAAGGGCTCAGGCAAGGGATAAGGAAGAAGGAAGAAGGAAGAAGGGATAAGAGGTTCAGTCATGGGTGAGCGACGAGAGGGCAGAGGCTCTGTGAGGCTCGGGTGGGTTCTGTGCGCGTCGGCCGCGCTCGTGGCCGGCGCCATCAGCGGAGGCGCGCAGGAGCAGGCGACATCGCCGGATCCCCGCGTCGGCCTGCGGGCCGGCTTCCGGGATGCCGGGCAGGCCGCGCGCAACATGGAGCTGGTTGCCAGCCTGCCCAAGCCCGAAGGCTTCTTCGATCCCAAGGCTCCCGCCGGTCCGGCCTCGCCGCCCGAGCGCGACCGACCGAACGAGCGCCAGGATCCGCCGGAACAGAACGAGGACACGCCAGAGGG
>DATIEW010000812.1:0-5393 GCA_035455585.1 Vicinamibacterales bacterium
CCCAGGCAACATCAACACGGTCTCGGCGAGCCTGAACCGAGACACAGGGTTGCCAAGCACCGCCAGGCCGCTCCCGAAGCTGTCGGCGACCGGCTCCACCACCTTCGACGCCCACACCCGCCTCGTGCCCGAAGGAAGTCGTCCGACGGAGTGCCCCCGTCTTCTATGGTTCAGACACTTCCATGGTGCTGGCGCCGGGCACGCGGCTTGGCCCGTACGAGATCCTGTCCGTCGTTGGCGCCGGCGGTATGGGCGAGGTCTGGAAGGCGCGAGATACGCGCCTCGACCGGCTGGTCGCCATCAAGACGAGCGCGAGCCGTTTCAGCGAACGCTTCGACCGCGAGGCGCGCGCCATCGCGGCCGTCAATCATCCTCACGATTGCTCGCTCTACGGACGTCGGTCCCCATTACCTCGTCATGGAGTACGTCGAGGGCGAGTGCCTGCGCGGGCCCGTGCCGATTGCCCGGGCGCTCGCGCTCGCCGACCAGATCCTGGACGCGATCGACGCCGCGCACCGGAAGGGCATCGTCCCGCTACCGGCACGAGGCTCACGGAATCGAGCGCCCTCAGGAACAGGCGGCTCAGGCCATCGTCGCCGGCGCCGCGCAGGGCCAGGTGCGAACCCGAGGGCGAGATCGCGGTGCTCAGGAACTGATCGACCAGCAGCGAGAATCCGCCGATGCTGAAACGCCGGGGCGGCGCGGGCTCCACGGTCGGCCCGGGCCTGAGCCACTGCACGGTGCCGAGGAGCGCGGCGCCGGCCACGAATGCCGCCGCCGCCAGCCAGCGGGCCCGCCGCCGCGCCTGTACGAGCACGGACGCATCGACCGCCGGGTCACCCGCCGCCTCCGGCTCGAGGTCGAGGAGGACGTCGCCGACGTCGCGGTAGCGCGCCCGCTTGTCCCGCTGCAGGCAGCGCCGCAGCACGTCCCGGACCCGCGACGGCGTGCCCGCCGGCAGGCGATCGAGCGGCGGGTCCGTGTGCAGCACCGCGCCAATCGCGTCGCTCACCGTCTCGCCGCCAAAGGGCCGTTCGCCGGTCAACAGTTCGTACACCACGCAGCCGAACGAGAAGATGTCGGAGCGCTTGTCGACCGGTTTGCCGCGCGCCTGCTCCGGCGACATGTAGCCGGCCGTGCCCATGATGACGCCCGGGATCGTCGGGGACGGCCTCGCGGCGGTGAAGGTCCGGCGAGTCCGATCCCGTTCCGGCCGCCGAGTCGTCGCCCGTGCGCGCGAGCCCGAAGTCCAGGACCTTGACCCCGCCATCGGGAGTGACCATCACGTTGCCCGGCTTCAGGTCCCGATGGATGACGCCCCGCTCGTGCGCGGCTTCGAGCGCGCTGGCGATGCCACGCGCGATGGTCAGCGCCTCGTCCACCGGCAGCCGGCCGCGCGCCAGGCGGGTGTCCAGCGTCTCGGCCACGTCGACTCCGGGCCGGTCCGGACCAGTGTCGAGGTTCGTGGCTGCCCTGAAATCAGTCGCGGATTGCGGTCCAGTTCGACAGCACCTGAATCGCCGTCGTTCGATCCGGATCTGCCCCCTTCACCACGAGCAGCCGCTGGCCGTCGGGCGAGACAGCGTAGGATCGGCCGGGCGTGTCGATGAAGTCGGTCTCGAACGCGAGTCTCGGCGGCTCCCACTTGAGCGCGGGCTCGGTGGTGACCTGTGCCACCATCCACCGGTTGCCGCTGCGG
This sequence comes from Vicinamibacterales bacterium, assembly GCA_035455585.1. Classification (GTDB taxonomy): domain Bacteria; phylum Acidobacteriota; class Vicinamibacteria; order Vicinamibacterales; family 2-12-FULL-66-21; genus DATIEW01. The sequence goes on from DATIEW010000812.1 coordinate 1,700, forward strand.
TAGAAGAGAGCGCCCGAAGGCAGCCACTGCGGCTCGATCCCGCCGTCGGTGGAAATCTGCGAGGCGCCGGCCCGGTCCTCGAACGCCCGGATCCAGATCTCGAACTGGCCGGTCTCGTTCGAGGAGTAGGCCGCCCAACGGCCGTCGGGAGAGATGGACGGCGTGAAGACAACGGAGCCATTGGCCGAGAATCTGCCGGTGTCCCGTCCGGCCGACACGAAGACCGCGGCTTCGTTGCCCGGCTCGAAGGAGGTCAGCCCGAGCACCTGACCATCGGACGACCACGTCGTTGCGAAGGCCCGGTACGGCATGGTGAACGCCTCTTCGCTTGCGTCGCTCCCGTCAACGCCGCGAGTCAGGATTCGAACTCCCTTTAGGACATTCGTCCACCCCGTGAACGCCAGCCGATCGCCTGCGGCGTTCCAGACGGGCCACCCGCTGTGGTCTGGGAAGGCCAGCCGCCGGCCCTCCCGGCGCGCGACGTCGTACACCCAGACGTAATCTCGCACGTCCGCCACATGCGCCGCCAGTCGCCGGCCATCGGGTGAGACATCGACCACGCCGTACATGCGGGCCGGTGCGTCCACCCACTCGGTTCGACCCTGCCGATCGATCCACGCCAGCCTGGCCACCGAGCGGTCGCCGCCCGGTGGAAACGCCAGCAGTCCCACCTCGGACACCCCCAGCTGCATCTGCGCGAAACCCGAGCCCGTGCGCACCGCCGATGCGACGAGCCGCGGCTCGCCCGCTACCGTGTGGCGGCCCGCGTCGAACTGCGTGACCCACAGGTCGCCGGCGCGTGCAAAGAGCAGCCACCCGGGCGCGACATAACGACCGTCATAGCCGCCGCGCATGACCACCGTTGTCTCACCCGTGTCGAGCGACATCGCCACGATGTCGGCGTAGTCCGCGCTGATGCTGCCGGACATGAGCGTGAAGAGCGCGGTTCGACCACCGGGCAACATGTCACTGAAGAACGCGCTGGCCATGCCCGCTGGCGCGGGAATCGTGGTCGATGTGCCGCCGGCCGCCGGCACGTGCGCCAGCCTCGCGCCAGCGTCCTCGGAGAAGTAGATGGTGTCCTCGCGCGTCCACACCGCGCGCAGCGGGACGCGGGCATCGCACAAGGTGACCGGCGCGCCGCCGCTGACCGCGGCCTTCTTGACCTTGTCGTTGGTGAGAAAACCGAGCGAACGGCTGTCGGGCGAGAAGAACGGATGGATGGCGCCCTCGCTGCCGGCGACCGCCACGACATCTGGGCGCGACAGCTCACGCAGATACAGCAACGTGCTGTCGCCAGACCGGCCCACGTAGGCCAGGTGCGTGCCGTCGGGAGACAGCGCGACCGACGTGCTCTCGACGCCGAGAAGCGACGCAGGCATCAACGGCGAACTCGAGGGGAGCTCGAGCGTCGAGAGCATGGCGCTCGACGGACCCATCGCGCCTGCTGTCGTGCCTGGAGCTGACCGGCGGCTCAGCACCCAGGACGTGCCAGCCACGCCCAGCAGGGCACCCACGAGCAGGACGGCGAGCGACGCCGCGACCGGTCCACCTGCCACGCGACGTGCCGCGGTCGCTGGCGCGGCGGCCTCTTCGCCCGCCCGGGCGGGTGCGCTTCCAGATCCCGATAGCGCCTCGAGCGCGAACACCACATCTCGCGCCGTCTGAAACCGCTCGGCCGGGTTCTTCTCCATGCAATGCCGGACGATGCGCTCGAGCCCTGGCGGCACGTCCGTGCCCGTGCGGGTCAACTCCGGCGGGTCCTCCCGCAGAATCGCCGTCAGCGTCTCGGCCGATGTCTCGCGCCGGAAGGGCGGCGTGCCCGTCAGCATTTCGTGCAGCACGACTCCCAGCGCGAACAGGTCCGCGCGGCCATCCACATCTGCTCCCCGAACCTGTTCGGGTGCCATGTAGCCGACCGTCCCCAGCACCGTGCCTGGATCGGTGAGGGCGGCCTGAGTCGCGGATGCTCCGCTGCCTCCGTCCCCGGTTGTGCGCGCGAGCCCGAAGTCGAGGATCTTCACCTGGCCGTCGGCCAGCAGGAAGACGTTCGCCGGCTTCAGATCGCGGTGTGCGATCCCCTTCCCGTGCGCCGCCGTCAGCCCCCTCCCGATGGCCGCCGCAATCTCCACGGCCTTGCGAACGGGCAGCGCGCCCTCCGACAGCCGCGTGTCCAGCGATTGGCCGTCGAGCAGCTCGGTGACGACGTAGAGCTGGTCGTCGTGGGTGCCGATGTCGTGCAGCGCGAGGATGTTGGGGTGGGAGAGCGCCGCCACGGCGTGCGCCTCGCGCTCGAAGCGCAGCCGCCGATCGGGATCACGCGCCACCGCCGGGGGAAGCACCTTGACGGCGACGTCACGGTGAAGGCGCGTGTCGCGCGCGCGATACACTTCGCCCATGCCGCCGGCCCCGAGCGGCGCGAGGATCTCGTAGGGACCGAGCCGTGCGCCGCGGTCGAGCGCCATGAGCGATCACATCATAGTCCACGAGCTCGCCTGCCTTCGATCGTCTGGCTCGGCTGCTCAGGGAAAGACGATGGTCAGCAGCCACATAGACCGCTCAACTGAATGTGGGGTCAACGCATGTCGCGAAGCGCTGTCACCGGGTCGATTCGTCCGGCCCGCCATGCGGGCACGAGCGTGGCCAGCAGCACGACGATGGCCAGGACGACGGGCGCGGCGAGAAAGGCGGTCCATTCATGGGCGGACGTGAGCGGTGGCCGCCGGCCGACAGCGAGGACACGTGAGGATTGCTCGTCTGCCAGGCCGGAACACCGGCGCACACCCGGTGAAGTCAACGGGCGTGACCCCGACAATCGTGTACCGTCCGTCGCCAACCCGGATGGTCTGCCCCAGCGCGTCGGATCGGCCTCCGAACCTCCGGCGCCAGAGGGGATCGCTGAGGACGACCAGCGCCTCGCCTCGCCGGGCGCTCTCTTCTTCCGTGAAGAACCGCCCCGCTTCCGGGCGCGCGCCGACGAGACCGAAGTAATTGGCGGTCACGAGCCGAACGGTGACCGGCTCGGCCGTCTCCCCTTCGCCGAACACCAGGCGGCTGCCGGCCTCGGCCGCCACACCCGCCAACGTCCTGGCTTCGCGCAAATCCAGATAGTCCGAGCTGCGACGCCGCGATGAGCAGCTCGGTCTCACGAAGCCGATCACCGCCGAACACGTCGCATGACGGGGATAGTACGAGTCGACCGGTGGGGAGATCGTCGTTCCTACGCCTTCCTATGCGGTCGTCCTCTCAGAGATCGAAGTCAGGAACGTTGACGAACTCCATAAGGAGTTGATCCCTCGTCTGTTGCGTATTACCCAGTTCCCACTCAGGTGGCGGGTTGAAGCGGAGGTTCTCTTGGGCACTCAGCAGGGGTACTGCGAGCAGAACGATTATTAGGAGCGAGGCGCGACCTGTGGTGGCAGCCATATCAATCCTCCCCGGACAGTTTTCCGTGCGGCCAACGCCTGGGCGATCCGGCTAACGGCCCGGCTCACGTGCGGTGCCGCGTCCGCTCAGCCCTAGTCTCTGGGAAATGGGAGATATCCTGTTCGAGCAAGTCTCCAGCACGCGGTGCCGTAAACGAGTCCGAGTGCTACGTATATACCCAGCACCCATCCGACGCCCAGGGTGGGTGACAGTGATGCGACGACCACGCCCGAAATCATCGAAGTCACGAGTGCGACTGGAACGAACA
>DATIEW010000813.1:0-16552 GCA_035455585.1 Vicinamibacterales bacterium
GGCCGATTTGACAGGCATCCGCGCCTCTGCTACACCTATAGAAAATCTATGGGACAGAAGAGGACCGATCGCCAGGAGCTGCTCCGGGGCACGCTCGACATGCTGATCCTCAAGAGCCTCACCCGCGGCGTGATGCACGGGTACGGCATCGCCGAACACATCCGCCAGCTCTCCGACGAGGTGCTCCAGGTCGAAGAAGGGTCGCTCTATCCGGCTTTGCAGCGTCTCCAGCTGCAGGGCCTGATCGCGTCGGAGTGGGGCCACTCGGTCAACAACCGCCGGGCGCGGTACTACAGGCTCACCCGCGAAGGCCGGCGGCGGCTCGGCGAAGAGGAATCGAGCTTCGCGCGGCTCATCGAGGCGATTGCGCGCGTCATGAAGCCAGCCTAGGAGGAAGCAAGGAAGAAGGGACAAGGAAGAAGGGCTCGAGGGTTCCAGGCGGCTGCGAGACGATGGACATGTAGACATTCGATGGGGAACATCCGGTACTTCATCACCCGTCTCCGGGTTTTCGCACGCCGCCGGCGGCTCGACGAGGAGCTGGTGGAAGAGATCGCGCTGCACGTCGAGCTTCGGCGGCAGGATCTGATTGCCCGCGGGACGGACCCGCGCGATGCTGCGTACGAGGCGAGGCGCAGATTCGGCAACGTGACAGCAATACGGGAGGAGTCGCGGGCCATGTGGGGTTTCCCATCGATCGAGACGCTGGCGCAGGACGCTCGTTACGGCCTCCGGCTCCTCAGACGCTCGCGCGCCTTCACCGTCTTCGCGGTGCTCTCGCTGGGCATCGGCATGGGGGCGTCGGCCGCCGTGTTCAGCCTGGCCGACCGCATCCTGTTCGAGAAGCTGCCGGTTCGAAACCCCGACGAGCTGGTGATCTTCCGCTGGATCTCCGGACCGGTGTTCCCGTTCGACTCGCTGTCGGGCAGGAGCTCGCAGACCGACACGGAAACCACGAGCACGTCGTTCTCGCTCGAGGCGTTCGAGGCCGCGCGCGAGCAGGGCGCGGCGCACGCGGACGTGATCGGCTTCGCCGAGATGGATCGCGTCACCATCGGCACCGGCCCGCAGGCGGAGCTGGCGACAGGGCAGGCCGTCTCGGGCAACTACTTCGACGTGCTCGGCGTGCCTCCGGCCGCCGGTCGGCCGCTCACGGACCAGGATGACAGCGCGTCCGCTCCGGCCGTTGCGATGCTCTCCTACGCGGCATGGCAGCGCCGCTTCGGTGGATCACCGGACGCGATCGGCAGGAGCCTCAACATCAACAGCATTCCCGCGACCATCGTCGGTGTTGCCCCGCGGGGGTTTCGAGGCACGCTTCAGGTCGGTGACGCGCCGGTAGTGTTCGTTCCGCTCGCGCAACAGGGCCGGTTCGAACGCTCCGACGACTACGTCAACCCGAACTTCTGGTGGGTTCTCCTGGCGGCCCGTCTGAAGGCCGGCAGCACCATGGACGCCGCGCAGGCGACGTTCAGCGGGATCCTCAGGCGGAACGTCGCCGCGAACCGGCCCTCCCTGGCGGCGGCCGACCTGCCGCGAATCCGGCTGGAGCCCGGCGCACGGGGACAGGTCGAAGCGCGCAACGGCACGCGCGAGCCGCTGGCCATCATGTCGGCGGTCGTGGCGGTTGTGCTGCTCGTCGCGTGCGCCAACATCGCCAATCTGCTCCTGTCCCGCGCGAGCGCGCGAACCCGCGAGATCGCGGTCCGCGTGGCAATCGGGGCACCCAGGCAGCGCATCGTTCGACAACTGCTCACCGAGAGCATCGTGGTGGCCTTCCTGGCCGCGGCCGCGGGGCTCGTGGTCGCGACCTGGCTCGCGCGAGGGCTGCTGCCGGCGTTGGATGAACTCAACGAGGGGCTGGCGAGCGACATCGCGCTCGATGGTCGGGCCGTCGCCTTTACGATGGCCGTTGCGCTCGGCAGCAGCCTCGTGTTCGGGCTCTTCCCAGCCCTGCGAGGCACCGATCCCCACCCAGGGGCGGCACTTCGGGAAGCCGGTCGCGGCCGGTTCGGGCAATCGCGCCGGATGTCCGCCAACGGCGTCATCGTCGCGGCGCAGATCGCGTTGTCGCTGCTGCTGGTGGCCGCCGCGGGCCTGCTCGTCGGCTCGGTGCGCAATCTCGAGCGGATCGACCCCGGGTTCGATCCGGCGAGCGTGCTCCTGTTCCGGGTCGATCCGACGCTCAACGGGTACGAAGGGGAGCGGCTCCGAACGCTCTACACGTCGCTCCTCGAACGGGTGCGGGCTCTGCCGGGCGTGGTTTCGGCCAGCGCATCGAGTCACACGCTCATCGCGAGTTCCGCCGCGATCAGCGGCATGTACTTGAGTGGCGCAGGAGCAGGCGGCAACGAGGCGGGCTCCGGCGCGTCGTCAGGCAGGCCCCCGCTCGCCTGGAGGCTCACCGTCGACGACCGGTTCTTTCAGACAATGAGAATCCCGCTGCTGAAGGGGCGGACGTTCAGCCCGCTCGAACCTCCGACTGGCCAGCCGGTCGCCATTGTCAATGAGACGTTCGCGCGGACGTTCCTTGACGCTCAGGAGCCGATCGGACGGCGATTCAGGTTGAGCGGCCGACCCGGAGCCCCCGAGATCGAGGTCGTCGGTGTCGTGGCCGACGCGAGGTACGCAAGCCTCCACGACGAAGCGCCGCCGACCGCCTATCTCAGCTATCTCCAGCATCCGCCGGGTGCGATGACATTCGAGGTCAGGACGGCGGGCGACCCGCTGGATCTGGTGTCCGCAGTCCGGAGCGCGACCTCGGCGCTGGAGCCGAACGCCCCGCTGTTCGATGTCCGGACGCAGTCCATGCAGATTCGGCACTCGCTCAGGCGCGAGAGCCTGTTCGCACGTCTGGCAACGATGCTGGGCGCAATTGCGCTGCTGCTCTCCGCAATCGGCGTCTACGGAATGATGGCTGCGTCCGTGACGCGGAGAACGGCGGAGATTGGCATTCGCGTGGCGCTCGGAGCGGAGCGCGGGACGATCACGTGGATGGTGCTGCGGCAGTCGCTGAACATGGTCGGGGCGGGACTCGCAGTCGGCATTCCGGCCGCCTTGTGGAGCACGCAGATCGTCGAGAGTCTGCTGTTCGGCCTGACCCCGTCGGATCCGCGGGTCCTGGCCTCGGCCGCCGCCGTCCTCGCGACCATCGCGACGGTTGCCGCGTACGTTCCGGCGCGTCGCGCAGCACACGTGGATCCGCTGGTTGCGCTTCGGCACGAGTGACTTTTCGAGCGAATCGGGCGAGTCGATCCTTCCCGTTCGTGAACTATCCCGGCTACCGGCCCGCCGGGGGACGACCCATCAGGCGCGGCCGGCAAACTCGCGCGTCTCGGTGTGCACCCTGACCCGCTCCCCTTCCTTGACGAACAGCGGGACGCGTACCTGCAGGCCGGTCTCGAGCGTCGCCAGCTTGGTGACGCCGCCACTCGCGGTGTCGCCCCGAACGCCCGGTTCGGATGACGTCACGATCAGCTCCACGACAGCCGGGAACTCGAGGCCGATGGGATTGCCGTTGTAGGTCCGGATCTGCATCATCAGGTTGTCGACGAGCAGCAGCCGGTCGTCGCCGACCAGATCGGCCGATAGCGTGACCGTTTCGAAGGAATCCTGATCCATGAAGTGGTAGCCGCTCGAATCGGAGTAGAGGAACGCCGCGGGTATGGTCGCGAGATCCGGCTCGGTGAACTTCTCACCCGCCTTGAACGTCCGATCGAACACCGCCTGTGTGAGCAGATTGCGCATCCTGATCCGCACCAGCGTCTGCCCGCCTCTGGCGGTCGGCCGGGAGATCTCCACACCCAGACAGTGGTATGGCGTGTTCTCGAACTCGAAGAACATCTTCCGCTTGATGTCGATGGCGTCTATGAGGCTTGGCACGAATCCCCTGAATTGAAGCGACGGACAATCATGCCACGAGACAACGGAGAGGACGAAGGGAACGGAGGTCACCGCTTCAATCTTCGCGACCTCCTAATCCATAATCAGCCGGGCCCAAGATGTCGCCCGTGCGAGTGCTGTTCCCGCTTTTCGTCGCCCTGGGTTCGACAGGCCCGACCGTGTCGGACCGGGCCGCTCAGGTCGCGGTGCCCGACGGTGCCATTGTCTGGTCGCAGGCCAGACCGCTCACGTGGAGCGACTTCAAGGGGGTGGCGACCCGCGATCTCGACGGCGCGCGGAGCGCGATCAGCCACACGATTGCGGTCGGCTGCCGCGACGGGGGGCTGTACGTCCGCGTGCTGGCGATGTTTCTCCCCGCCCAGTCCTGGGTCACCTATCGCATCGTCTCGAGCGGTCTGGCCAGCCGGGTGGGCCTGCAGCACGAGCAGATCCACTTCGATATCGCGGAGCTCTACGCACGGCGGATGCGGAAGATGTACGGGGAGCTGCCCGACCCCTGCCCGCAGCCGGACGACGCTTTGCAGAAGCTTGCAGATCCGCTGCTGCGCGGCGTGTCCGCCACGCAGAGGCGATACGACGATGAGACCAGCTTCGGCGAGCTGGAGGCCGTGCAGCTCGAGTGGAAGAAGCGCGTGGCGCGCGAACTTGCCGAGCTGGACGCCTTCCAGGACCGGGGTGAGGGACAGGCTGCCGCTGCCGCGACTCCCGCCATAAGCCTTTCGCCTTGCCATTTCGTCTTAGAGCTTGCTGAAGGATGCCAGGTAACTTGAAGGCAGGTCGCCGCGCCCTTGCGCTGGCAGCCGCACTGGCTGCCTCGACGCTGCCCGTCACGCGTCCGGGTGCGTTCGCCGCGGCTGCCGTGGGTCCTGTCCCTTTGCTCGACGTCTACGCCACGGGCGATCGCGAGCGCGCGCTCGGCCCGGTGCGATCCGGGGCAACAGATGCGATCCCGGCGTTCCGGCGCCGGCTGGTCACGGCGGGGACGACCTGGCTGGATCGTGAACCGGAGGCGCGGCCTCGGCGCCTCCTGATCGCCGCGCTGTTCGCGCTCGAGACCGAGGTCATCCACGCCGAACGGGGCCAGTGGGCCGTCGTGGGATCGGTCGAGAAGAACGAAGTCCCCTGCGCGGGACGCTGTGTGGTCGAGTGGGCGTGCGGCCTGCTTCGCGAGCGGGGTGCGCCGGACGAATTCGAACGGCTCTGGCTGCTTGCCTCCGTGGCGCTCACCGGAGGCGTGCGCGACTGGACGTTCCTCCTCAGCCCCCTGGTGCCGAGGAGCGCACGCACGATACAGCAGGGACATCTGCTTCATGCTATCGAGCGTGTCCCCGATGAACCGCGCCTGCGCCTGGCGCGGGCGGTTGCCATTGCTTCGCGCTACGGCGTGATGACGGAGCTGGAGGCGCCCAGGGCGGGCGAGCGCACGGGGTCCGCGCGGGATGGCGCCCGCGAGATCGAGATCGTGCTGGGTCCCGGGCTGTCGTCGGTTGTCTCCGATCGCCGCCGTTCGGCGCTCGAACACGCGCTGGCGCAGCTCGGCGCGCTCGAATCGGACCCGGTTGTCGGCCCGGAAGCAGCCGCGCGCCGCGCCTATCTGCAGTTCAGGACCGGCGCCTATGAGGATGCGCTGGCCGGCGCGCGGGCGTCGGCCGCGGCCGCCACCACCGCCGATATCCGCTACCTGGCGCACTACCTTGCCGGCCAGTCGGCGCAGACCCTCGGCGATTTCGTATCGGCGGAAGCCCACTATTCGTCCGCGCTCGAGGCGCGTGAGGACTCGCAGTCCGCCGCGATTGCGCTCGCCGCGCTGACGTTCCTGCGGGGAGATGCCGACGCAGCCTATACGCTGGCCGCTTCGTCCGTTCGGGTCCGTCCGGGCGACGACGATCCATGGCGGATGTTCCTGTACGGCGACTTCGCGCGCCTTTCCGGGCTCCTGGACGAGCTGCGCGGGATGATTGGCAGATGACCCGCGCCTGCGCCCGACTCACGCTGGCGCTCCTCTGCGCGGCCGCCACGACGTGGCCGCTCGCCGGACAGGCGCCGGTGTTCCGCTCGAATTCCACGTACGTGTCGGTGAACGTCGCCGTCAAGCGCGGCAACCGGGTGATCGCCAGCCTCACGGCGCGCGATTTCCGGCTGCTCGACAACGGCGTGGAGCAGACGATCGAGGCGGTTTCGATCGAAGCCGTGCCGGTCGACGTCACGCTGTTCCTGGACACGAGCGGCAGCACGGCCGGCAGGCTCGACGATATGAAGCGTGACGTGCAGGGCATCATCCAGCTGCTGCGGCGAGGCGATCGCTTCAGGCTCCTCACCATCGGGGATTCGGTCTACGAGCCGGTCGTATGGGTGCCCGCGGGCACGACGGTCGACCTGTCGTTCGAACCCGTCGGCGGAATCTCGCTGATTCACGATGCGCTGTCGATCGCGCTCCTTCACCGTCCCGATCCAGATCGGCGCCACCTCATCGTCGGTATGACCGATCGGCAGGACTGCGGGAGCGTCATTCCGTCGGGATTGCTTCGCGAGCTCGCGGGCCGTTCGGAGGCCGTGCTCCACCTCGTCGAGCAGTCGGGGGGCGAACGGACCGAACACCGCGTGAGGACCTGCTCGCCGACCGCCCGTCCCGACGGCCCCGAGGTCATCCGGCACGCTGCCGAGCGGACCGGCGGCGAACTGCACGTTCAATCCCGGGTGCTGTTCTTCCGCTCCGGGTCGATCCTCGGCGTGTTCCGGAGGATCTTCGACGACTTCCGCCAGAGCTACGTCCTGCGCTACGCCGCCACCGGTGTGGAGCCGCGCGGCTGGCACACGATCGAAGTGCAGGTGCCATCCGTCAGAGACGCTACCATCCGCGCGCGGAAGGGATACTACGGCAGCGGGAGCTGATCGCGGCGGCGCCTGCAGCCAGGATCACGTGCCTGTGGTGTAATCGGACCGCTATGCGGCTCGCAACGAGAATTCGGTATTCGATTGGGGGCGAGCCGCATAGCTGGGGCGCGCACGGCGCGCCCGCGAGGGAGCGGCGCGGGGCGTGGGGTCCCCGCCAGCGACCGAGCCGGGGTGTGGGGCGGAGCCCCACGTTAGTTTGGGGGATCAAACGTGCCCGACATTCTTCATGACTTTCCCATCAAGGCTCCTGTCGATCGCGTCTTTCGCGCCGTGAGCACTCCGGAAGGGCTGGCGACGTGGTGGACGAAGCGGTCGGCAGGACAGCCGGACGAGGGTGCCGAGTACGAACTGTGGTTCGGGCCGGACTACGACTGGCGCGCGAAGGTCACGCGGTGCGTTGCCGACTCCGAGTTCGAACTGGAGATGACGCGCGCCGGCACCGATTGGACGGGCACCCGGGTGAACCTGCGGCTCGAACCTCGCGGCGCCGGTACCTGGGTTCGGTTCTCTCACACGGGTTGGCCATCCACGAACGAACACTACCGGATTTCGTGCAATTGCTGGGCGATGTACCTGAGAATCCTGCGCCGGTCGCTGGAGCACGGTGAATCGGTTCCTTACGAGAACCGGCTGGATGCCTAGCGCTGCGCGTGGCACCGCCCGGTGAAATCCCGTTGGCGTCGCCGCGGAATTCTGCGCTTCTGCCTGCCTTGGCGAAGAGATTCGCATTCCATCAGCTCGCAGCCGGTGCGGCTTGACAGTATTACGCAGCGCGTAGTATTACGTATGGCGTAGTAGCACGTGAGCGCGGAGCTGGGAGCAGGCTGACTCCGGGCGCGCCCGTGCCGGGAGGTGGAGGTTCCGTGAAAAAGGCGCCCGATTCGCTGGCGGATCTCGGCCGGTTCTCGGAGCCGGCGCTCTACATCCTCATCTCCCTGGCCGACGGCCCGAAGCACGGCTATGCCATGACGCAGGACATCGCAGCCGTAACGGGCCACAAGCTGGGGCCCGGAACCCTCTACGGGGCACTCGCGAGGCTCGAAGCGCGCCGCTGGATCGAGGCCCTGCCGGCCGAGGATCGACGTCGCCCCTACAGGCTGACCGCCGCCGGCCAGCGCGTCCTGCGCTCCCGCCTCGACAGCCTGCGCGCGCTCACGAGGGTCGGGCGGTCGAGGTTGGCCGATGCGTAGAGGAAACAGACAGGTCCGGACGCCCCCGGTTACGAGGCGATGCCGGGGCGCGCGATGACGGCTGGGCGCCTGCTTCGTCTTTATCCACGTGCCTGGAGGGAACGCTACGGCGACGAGTTCCTCTTGACGGTCGGCGACGGGGCGCTTCACGCGCAACAGGTGATCGACATCGTGATGGGGGCGCTGGATGCCCATCTGTCTTCGGACGTCCGTCGGGCGACGCGGCAGCGCGCGGCGGCCGGAAAAGGAGCATCGAACATGGAGAGCGTATTTCGAACCGTCTGCGGCGACACAGCCTTCCGCCACACCACACGGGATGCCCTGATCTCGGCTGGCGCGATGCTCGTGGGGACTGTCCTGTTGGCGGCCCTCGGTGTCTGGCTGAATCGCCGGGGGTGGCCGGTGGCTGCGGGCATCTCGAACATGATGGCATTTCCCGGGACACTGGTCATGGTGATGCCCATCATGTTCCTGAAAGGTCAGCCCTGGCGGGCGCAGGTCCTCATCGTCGGCGTCACGCTGCTGATCCTGACCGCGATCGCCTATCTGGCTTCTGTGGCCTGAGGCAGGCTGCTGGGCGGGTCGCCCGTGTGTGCCGGCTACGGACCGGGCTGCTACGGAAGCTCAACGACATAGGCCGTGATGCGCCAGCTACCGTCCACCCTGCGCCAGAGCGTGCGCAGCACGGGAGCGTCGCCGCTGGGGGTCTTGAAGCGCACGGTCATGCCGAAGCGGTCCCCGGCCCTCCGCGTGCCTCGTCGCCATCGGCCGGCTCCCTTACCGGAAGATCGAGCGCCCGCCGGCGCTCCGGCCGGCATCGATGCGTACGGCGGCGCCCGAGCCCGGCGCGATGTAAGCTGACAGGCGTTGGCCGACCTTCGTTCGCTCCCGGCGTCCACTGTCTGGCTGGCCTCTATCGGGTGCTTCACGGCACTTGCACTGCTGTTCACGAGCCAGGTGTGGGTGGATTACAACTACGCGGGCCGCCCATTGAGCTGGGGCGGTGCGCTCGTTGTCGCGCTCATCGAGTGGGAGTTGTGGGCGCTGCTGGCGCCGGCGTTGATACGGCTCTCCGAACGCGTCAGCTTCTCGCGCGAGCGCTGGAAGGTCGCGCTCGCGGTGCACCTGCCCGCAAGCGTTGCCGTCGGCGCCGCGAAACTCATGGTCGAGGCCTTCATCATCGCTCGGGCGATCGGTCCTGGACGGGGGCCCTCCTCGTCCCTGAAGACCCACCTGACGCTGCTCACCTACTGGGGCATCGTGGCGGCGACCCACGCCGCGCGCCACTATCGCCAGGCGCGGGAACGGGAGCTGCGGGCGGCGCAGCTCGAGACCGAGCTGGCGCGCGCCCAGGTGGAAGCCCTGAAGATGCAGCTCCACCCGCATTTTCTCTTCAATACGCTGAATGCCGTGTCCGGCCTGATGCGCGAGAACGTCGAGACAGCCGACCAGATGCTGTCCAAGCTCGCCGAGCTCTTCCAGCGTACGTTCGAAACGGCCGACGTCCAGGAGGTGCCGCTCCGGCGCGAGCTCGAGTTCATCGACGCCTACCTGACGATCCAGCGCACGAGGTTTGGCGAACGCCTGTGCGTTTCAGTGGCCGCGACGCCCGAAGCGAGAGACACGCTCGTGCCGAGCCTGATCCTTCAACCTCTCGTCGAGAACGCCATCCAGCACGGCGTGGCCGAGCGGCCAGGTCGGGGCCGGATCGGAATCGACGCGCGGGTGGCCTCCGGCCGGCTGGTCATCACGATCGCCAACGACGGCCCGCCGCTGCCACCGGTGATTCGTGAAGGCTACGGCCTGCGGAACCTCCGCTCGCGCCTTGAGGCGCTGTACGGGACGCGGGCGGCGTTCTCGCTGGAGCCCAGGCCGGACGGCGGGGCAACGGCGGTCGTCCGCCTTCCTCTGGCCTACGACGGGACGGCGCCATGACGCTGCGCGCGCTGGTCGTGGACGATGAGCCGGTGGCCCGGCGAAAGCTCAGGATGCTTCTCGAGGGCGAACCGTCCGTGCAGGTCGTCGGGGAATGCGAGGACGGTGGCGCCGCGGTCGACGCGATACGAGAGCAGCGGCCCGACGTCGTCTTCCTCGACATTCAGATGCCCGGCCTCGACGGATTCGATGTCGTCGAGGCGCTCGAGCCTGACGAGCAGCCCGCCATCGTGTTCGTCACGGCGTACGACCGCTACGCGGTGCGCGCGTTCGAGATCCATGCGGTCGACTACCTCCTGAAGCCGTTCGAACGTGCGCGGCTCCGCAAGACGATCGAACGCCTGGTCAGCCGTACGAACGGCCGTGATGCAGGACGGCGGGTGCAGGCTGCCGTGGAGACCGTCCGCCGGCATCAGCCTCTGCGCCGCGTGCTCGTGAAGGCCGCTGGACGGATCTACGCCGTCCGCGTGGAGGACGTCGAAGCGATCGAGGCCGCTGGCCACTACCTCGAGGTGCGCACATCCTCGGCGGCGCATCTGATCCGCGAGTCCATCGGGACGCTTGCACAGCGGCTGGATGCGTCGCGCTTCGTGCGGATTCACCGCTCGACGATCGTCAACGTCGATCGCATCCGCGACCTGCAGCCGGCGTTTCACGGCGAGTTCGTCGTCACGCTCCACAGCGGACGCCGGCTTCGCTGCAGCCGCACGTACGCCGCAGGCCTGACCGAGGCGCTCGGTCGATGAGACGCGGGCGGGCTGCCTCAGGCAGGAGGTCAGGACAGCTACCATAATGCTGACACGCATCCTGAATGGCAAATGGACAATGGGGAATTCGCGAGTGTGCCAGTTTCGCCAAGGCCCATTGGCCATTGCCCATCAGGACGCCCTTGTTCAACGGTCAGCGGTCCCGCCCCTCGCAAGCCCGTCTTTCTGCATCTCCTTCGCGGCGGCGATCACGAGGTCCTTCACGAACTGCTGGAGGTCGTTCGGGTTCTTCGTTTCGCTCACCGCGGCCCACAGCAGCATGTTGCGCGGCACGCTGAAGATGAGCGTTTCGACCACGACAACGAAGTCTTCCCGCTCAGTTCCCGGTATGTAGTAGCTGCCCCACCCGTAGCCGTAATAGGACCAGAACGAACTATAGTACGGGTCGGTCCACGTGCCCGGTGTGTACGTGCGCACCTTGTCGGCGCTCACGGGCCGGACCGCGATCACGCCCTCGACGCCCGCCTGCTCGTACCACACTCTCGCCTTCTCGGCCTTCTCGAGCTCGGGTTTCGGGACGATGCGGTAGGTGGCGACCATCTGCAGGCCGCGCGGCGTCAGTTCGCGAACGAGCGCCTCCTCGCCGGCCACGCGGAGGGAGTCGTCCTGCGTGATGACGAGCGCCGCGACTTTCTTTCCGGCAAAGCTCACGCTGGCCGCGTCAATGTGCTTCCACTTCGATGAGAACTTCACGTCGGCTGCCATGAGCGTCGCCGTTCCGAAGGCGCACGCCAGAACGAGGGGTAGACCGCGCGGCATTTCAAGCTCCTTGTCAGGATCGGGGCAACACGAGCGGGCACAGCATCGCTTCCGCATCTTACTCTACCGGCGGCGGCAGGCTGTACTGACGGCCGGGATTGCCCGCCGCAACGAGCGCGTGATAGAGCTGGTTGATGGCTCGCCGCCACTCGACGCGCCGGGCGGGCGCAGGCGGCCGCCGCGCCCGTACCAGGCCACCGCGGCGATGGTCGCAGGATGTCACCAGGCGCAGCGATGCGCTCGACCTGACGCCCGGCGTGTTCACCTGGGACGATCCCCGCCGGATCGCGCGGTCGCTCAAACGCTCGGCGGAAGCGAGCACGCGGCGCAAGGCCCGCCCGTTCCAGGCGGCGATGTCGATGCTGAACCTGTACATCAATCGCGCGGGCCGGACGCTGCCCCGGAGCCGGCGACGGATCCTGGAGCGCGCCAAGCACGAGCTGCGCGTCCTCTTCGGACGTGAGGGCTGACGAGGTCGGGCTGCGCGCCGTTCAGCAGCCTGCCAGCCGGCGGGTATAATCCGCGGGGATCGCCGTTCGGTCTCCTCTCTCCATCCGATGGAGGCTCCGATGCGGGTTCGATCCCGGCGCGCAGCAGAGAAGGTAGGCGCTGTTGCGGAGCCGGGCCTCGATGAGCGCGGCCGCATGGTCTTCCGCCTGCATCGGAACCGGGTAGCACCCGCTTAGTCGCCCAAGCAGGTTGTTGAGCAAGCCACCCGACCTTGTCTGTCCCTTCAGGCTGCGCCTCTTTTTCGGCAGCCCCCCGGAGGAGCTTTCGTCATGAACGATGAGGCAGCCCGCGAGCCCGCGCGTGATCCCCAGGATCTGGAGCGGCTGCTGGTTTCCCGACAGAGAGCGGGCGATGTCGACGGGATGGCCGCCCTCTATGAGCCCCATTCCGTGCTGGCCGGTGGTGACGGGCGGGTGACTCTGGGCAGGGAAGCCATCCGGGCGTTCTTCGCCGGCCTCGCGGCAGAGGGCCGCCAGTTCGAATTCGGTAGCCAACGCCCCGCCCTCATCTGTGGAGACCTGGCCCTCACCTCCACTCGCCTTCCTGACGGCAGCGTGACCGCTGAGGTCGCTCGCCGGCAGGATGACGGGACATGGCTCTGGGTGATCGATCAGTTCTCCATTGCGTAGCTTTTTCGGAACTGACGCAGCGCGCTGGCCGCATCGCGCCTCGGGCCGACGTGCTTCGGCGCGACCCGCTGACCGCGTGCGAAGGACGCACTTCTTCACACGCGCTCAGCTCTCACCGATGGGTGCGGACGACGGCCAGCCGGCAGGTGACGCGTCTCACCGCCCCGAGGGCGCCTCGACCTTGAGTCCCACCGCGCGCATCAGCGCGAGCGCGTTGCTGCGGGTCACCGGTCCGGGCTTCACGCGGTAGTCGAACCGGATGTCGCCGCCGTCGAACCAGTCCTCGAAGTGCACGTTCACCGCGCGCGGCGCGAGCTCGTCGGCGACGGCCGTCAGCGCCAGATCGTGCGTGGTGATGAGGCCGATCGCTCCGCGCTCGACGAACGAGCGCAGGACGCCGGAGGCGCCGACCAGCCGATCGTGCGAGTTGGTGCCGTGGAACAGCTCGTCGAGGAGGAACAGCAGCGGGACGGCGCCGTCGGCCATGTCCGACAGCTCGCGAATGCGGGTGATCTCGGCGTAGAACCGGGAGCGCCCCTCCTGGAGCGAGTCCTGGATGCGCAGGGTGGCGCCGATGACGACGGGGGTCAGCCGGAGCGAGGACGCCCGGACGGGCGCGCCGGCCAGGGCCAGCACCGCGTTGATACCGACCGTCCGCAGGAGTGTGCTCTTGCCCGACATGTTCGAACCGCTCAGGACCAGCAGCTGCGTATCGCCGGCGAGGCGCACGTCGTTGCGCACCATCGTATCCGCGGGAAGCAGCGGATGTCCGAGCTGGCGTCCGTCGAGCTGGCCATGGCCGCCTCGCTCGCTTGTCAGGAGCTCGGGAAACACGTCGTCGGGGTGCTCGAAGTGGTACCCGGAGAGCGAACTGAGCGCTTCGAACTCGCCGATCGCTTCGAGCCAGCCGGGTACGGCCGGGCCGTGCCGCCGGCGCCATCGATCCACGCCGAGCACGACGTGCGGCGCCACGAGCTGAACCAGCGTGCCGAGCGCCAGCGAGAGCTCCAGCTCGCCCAGCAGGAAGAGGCCCAGCGGGAATACCGCCAGGTTCGATGTCGAGCCGCGGATCTCGGAGAGGCGCTGCAGCCGTCGGATGATGCGCGATGCGGGCACGTTCCCGTCGAACGCGAGCCGCTCGCGGAGGGCGACGAGACGGGCGCCGCGGAACGCTGCGGCCTCCAGGTGCCGAAGGACGTCGGCGACGACACCCAGATCGGCGGTACGGTGGACGAGCGAATCGCCCACGAAGTCTGCCTCGCCGCCTCGGCCGGCGCCCGTCACGATCGTTTCCAGCAACTGGCGCTGGCGGTGAAAGACGATGCCCTGGACCAGGAGGAGGACGGCGAGCGGACGCCACTCGGAAGTCGCCGACATCCAGAGGATCCCCGCGGCGCACGCACATGTCAGGATCCACGTCGTGACATGAAGTCGCCGTGCCGGCGGAAGCGGCTCGCGCGCCCACTCGATCAGCCGGTCGCTCTGGACTGCTGCACGGAGGTCGGCGCCGGCGAGGGCCATCCGCTCGCGCAGGTCGAGCGCGTCGCGCAGTTCGGCGACGGCGTCCTGGCGCGATCGAACCTCGCCGGCATCGGCCTGCGACGTCAGCCATCGCGCGAGCACGGCTTCTCCCGTGCGTGTCCGCGCAAGCGACAGCAGCTCGAAGAGGGATCCCGGACCGAAGAGGTCGAGGTCGTTGGCGTACGTGTGGAGATCCTCGCGGAACCGGTCTCCGCCGCCCGTACCCGACCAGCGATCTGCGAGCCGTTCGAGCCCGCGCTCGTAGAACGCCGCGCCCCGCCTGGCCGCCAACTGTTCGCGGATCACCGTGTCGTGGCGCCGAATCAGCCAGAGAAAGATCGTCGCGGGAACGCCGAGCCACAGAAAGCTGGCGCCCGCTAGCCACACCGCGATGACTGTGACGACTCCGGCGCCGAACGTGGCCAGGCGGGCATGACTCAGCCTCGCGTCGGCCCGGTCGAGCCGGGCGCCTGCGGCGCGCCGGGCCTCGAGGCGCGCGGCATACTCGCGTACGGGATCGACGGGCACGCCACATTCTGGCCCAGATCGGACGAAAGCGGCGCGTCAGGCCGAGGCGATCATCGACGCTTCGTAGTGTGGTGCCGAATCCAATCGGCGAGCGCTTCTTCTGACACGCTGCCATCGGCAAGGGCCAGCATCTCGGTTACGACTTCGGCCTCGGTCGCCGAGAAGTCGTGGCCGTTCACGCCGAGGAACGTGACCATCGCCAGGAAGCCGATGCGTTTGTTGCCGTCACGGTACGGGTGGCTCCGCACCAGCCCGAACGCGTAGGCCGCCGCGAGCATCGGCACGCCGGTACGATCCGAATAGTGCCACTTCTGCTGCGGCCGGGCCAGAGCCGATTCGAGCGCGTTCTCGTCCCTGACGCCTGGCAGACCTCCGTGTTCGCGGAGCTGGTCGTCGTGGATGGCGTCGAGGATCATCCGGCTCAGCCACCTGGGCTCGGTCCTGCGATGCCTGGCCACCGGCTACCGTGCCAGCTCTCGAAGGGCATTGCGGTACTTCTTTGCAGCCTTTGCGGCGACTCGCAGGGCCCGTTCGGCGTCAGGGTCGTAGGGTGTGAGGAGGATCCCACGATCCGTCTCCACCGCCAGGACGCGGTCGCCGGCTTCCAGCCGCAAGCGGTCGGCCATGTCCTTTGGCAGGGTGGCGCTCACCGAGCCGCCGGCCTGACGCAGCGTCACTTCCTTGGTCATGCCGCCATTGTAGCATATTAGTGCTACGGCAGCCTGGCACGGTTGCAGGCGGCGGCCGGGTGATGCGATCATGAGCCGCCGCGGCTGAGCCGGACGACGTGTGCCGGACAGGAGGGGAAGAGTGGCCCGTCCGACAGTGACGGTGTGCGTCCTGCTCGGGCTCCTGGTACGCCAGGAGCAAGCCGGGACGGCAGAGAAGGCCGACGTTTGTGCACTCCTCGCCAATCCCGCCGACTACAATCACAAGCTCGTCGAAGTAGGCGGTGTCGTGTCGCACGGCTTCGAGAACTTCTCGCTTTCAGATCCCGCGTGTGGCGAGCGTACGGGTATCTGGCTGGAGTATGGCGGGACCGTCAATTCCGGCACCGTGTACTGTTGCGGGGTCATTGCGGGTCGGTCACGGGATGCGCCGTTGGTCGTTGAGGGCATCACGGTTCTGCTGAATCAGGACGGGACCTTCCGGCGTTTCGACGCGCAGATCCAGCGTGACGAAGACGTGAGCTTCCGCGCGACGATGATCGGGCGTTTCTTCTCCGGGACCCGGCAGCGACTCGGACGTGCCGAATACTGGGGAGGCTACGGCCACGTCGGGTGTTGCAGCCTTCTGGTCATTCAGCAGGTGTTGACCGTCGAGGCTGTCGAACGCAAGGCCGGCGGGGCTCAGTCCTCCGTCGAATGTGTGAGAGTAGGCTGGACGAGCCATGGGGCTATTGACCGACCTGCTGCTCGAGCTGGTTGATCTCGGGGAGGGTCCCTCCGGCGACCGCGGGCTGGTCGGCACGCTTACGGCAGCTTCGATCGCGTGTGCCTCACTGATGCTCTGGTTGTTGTTGAAGTATCCCGATCCTCTGGACCACTCATGGGGCCTCGGCGCCTACGTCCGCTCGCTCGCGGCCGGCGGAAGCGGATCGTTGATTTCTCTGTTGCATCTATCCAGAAACAGGTCTGATCTTGCTTTCAGTATCGTGTGTCTCACAGCCAATGTGGCGGCTGTGGCGATTGGCGTCATTGGCGTCGTGGTCAGGTAAGTTCGGGCAGCGTTAGGCCATTGCCGTAGGCGCAATGTGCCGCAGGCCGAGGCGCCGCAGTCCGACGTGCCCGGCGCAGTGGATCCCACCAACCAGGTACCGTTCAGCATGCCGGAAACACTGGTGCTCCGCCGGCCGCGACCGGACGAGGAAGCCGAATTCCTGCACGCTCACCGCGCGACGAGTCCAGAAGTTCCA
>DATIEW010000814.1:0-5450 GCA_035455585.1 Vicinamibacterales bacterium
GGACTTCGACGATCCGGCCGTCCTGACGTCGCGCGTGGGCTCGGGCCGTCTCGTGTGGTGGGCCTCCTCCGGTCCGCTCTCGAACGCCGGCATCCAGAAGCCAGGGCACCTCGATCTCCTCGCGAGTGTTCTCGGGCCTCGAACCGATCGCGTGATCCTCTGGGACGAGCACTATCACGGCTACACGCGATCGCTCTGGTCCTACGCCGCGGGCACGCCCGTGATATGGGGGCTCGCGCAGGCCGGTCTCGCCGGAGCGCTGGCGCTCTTCACCTTCGCCCGGCGCCACGGCCCGATTCGCCACCGGGTGACGGAGCCCCGCACCTCGCCGCTGGAGTTCATCGAAACGATGGGCGGGTTGTACGAGCGCGCGCAGCCGTCGGAAGCCGCGGCCGCGACGGCACGCCTCCGCGTGCGCCGGATGCTCCAGTCGCGAACGGGTCTCACCGCGTCGAGCTCCGACGACGAGGTTGCATCCGCGGTGGCGGCGAAGTTCGGGATGGATGCAAAGACGGTGAAGGCGCTGCTCGCCCGAAGCGCAGCTGCCGGCCGGTCCGGCGCCTCTACCGGAGACGCGCTCGAGGTGGTGGCGGGGCTGCAGCGGCTCGCCGCGGAGGTCGCGGCATCCGGGCATCATGCCGGACCCGGCGGCAGGCAGAGCGCAGAATCAGCTGCTGCCGACAGGAGTGATAGATGACGAGCACGCTGGAGCAGGTGGCCGCCCGGATACGGCAGGATCTGGCCAGGACGATCGTGGGCCAGGCCGAGGCGATGGACCTGCTCCTCGTCACGCTGCTCTGCGGCGGGCACGCGCTGGTGGAAGGCGTGCCCGGGCTGGGAAAGACGCTCGCCGTCCGCACGCTCGCCCGCATTCTGCGGCTGCGGTTCCAGCGCGTGCAGTGCACGCCCGATCTGATGCCCGCCGACATCATCGGCTCGAGCGTCTTCAACATGGCGACGAGCGCTTTCTCCCTCCGGCAGGGCCCGGTGTTCGCCGATCTGCTCCTCGTCGACGAGATCAACCGCATGCCGCCGCGGACGCAGGCTGCCCTGCTCGAAGCGATGGAGGAACGGCAGGTGTCGATCGACGGCACGACGCATCCGCTGTCGCGGGACTTCGCCGTGTTCGCCACGCAGAACCCTGTCGAGTTCGAAGGCACCTACCCGCTGCCCGAAGCGGAGCTGGACCGGTTCCTGCTCAAGATCCGGCTGGACTATCCGGATCACACGCGCGGAGAGGAGGAAGCCATCCTCGAGCGCCACCACGGAGGGTTCGACTGCCGTGCGGTCGAGACGCTCGACATCGAGCCGCTGAACCGTGAACTCGTCGACGCGGCGCGCCGCGAGGTCGCCGCCGTTCGTGTCGGCGACCCGATGTTCAAGTACATCTCGGCGATCGCGCGGCGGACGCGCGACTGGCCGGAAATCACGCTCGGCGTCAGCCCCCGCGGCTCCGTGCACCTGATGCACGTGGCAAAGGCCACGGCTGCGCTCGACGGACGCGACTACCTCCTGCCCGACGATGTGAAGCGGGCGGCGGGACCGGTGCTGCGGCATCGGATCGTGCTGAAGGGCGAGGCGGATCTCGAAGGCCTCACGGCCGATCAGGTCATCGCCGACGTAATCGCCACTATCGACGTTCCCCAGTGACCGGCACGCGCCTCTCGCCTCCTCCGGTGAGCGCCGGCGTCGAGCCGTCGGGCCGACTGGCGCTCGGTCTCGGCCCGCGCACGTTCGTGCTGCTTGCCGCCGGCCTGCTGTGGCTCGTTCCTGCGTGGCACGACCGCCGGGCCATCCTCGGGCTGCTGCTGTGGGACACCGCGGTCCTGGCGGCCGTGCTGCTCGACGTCCGGCGCATGCCCTCGCCACGCGATCTGACGTCCACCCGGCGGTGGCCGGGCCCGCTGACGCTGGGCGTCCCCGGGCAGGTCAGTCTCGACATCCGCAATGGGGGTGCGGTCGCGATTGATGTCCGGGCAACCGACCATGTGCCGGGCGCACTGCGAATCGAGCTGCCCGACATGCGGTGTCCCGTGCGGAGCCGGGGCACGGCAGAAGCGAGCTACACGATCGAGCCGGCCGCGCGCGGAGACGCCGTTGTCGGACCTGCCGTCCTGAGCTGGCTGAGCCCGTGGCGGCTCGCGGAGCGGCGCGGAATCGCCCGCCTCGTCCAGACCGTGCGGGTCTACCCGGACCTGAGCGAGGGCAGGCGTGAGTCGCTCTATCTGATTCGCAGCCGCCAGGTCGTGATCGAAAAGCGACGAGCCCGCCGCCTGGGACTCGGCCGGGAGTTCGAGAGCCTGCGCGATCACCAGCCCGGTGACGAGCCCCGCGACATCTGCTGGACGGCTGCCGCACGCCGCGGCCGGCTCGTCACGAAGGTCTATCAGCCCGAACGCAGCCAGGCCGTGTGGATCCTGGTCGACGCGGGCCGGCTCCAGCGCGCGCGCGCCGGACGTCACACGATGCTCGATCACGCGGTCACCGGCGCGCTCACGCTCGCGCAGGTGGCGATGGCCTCGGGCGACAAGGTCGGGCTGCTGGCGTACGGACGGCGCCCGCAGCACCGGCTGGCGCCATCGAGGGGCGGCATGCATCTGCGGGCGCTGACCGAGGCGCTCGCGTCGGTCCGCGGCGAGGCCTCCGAAGCGGATCACGCCGGCGCCGCGGCCGAGCTGCTCCGCCTCCAGAAACGGCGGGGGCTCATCGTGTGGCTGACCGAGGTGGCCGAGACCGCCGGGACGCCGGACGTGATCGAGCATACGATGACGCTCGTGCCGAGACACGTCGTGCTCTTCGCGGTGATGCGGCACCCCGACATTCCGGCGCTGGCCGCGGCCGCGCCGCGCGATTCGCGCGAGATGTATCGGGTGATGGCCGCCCAGGAAGTCATGGAGCGAAGGGAGGCGCTCCTCCTCACCCTCCGCCAGCGGGGCGCGCTCGTCGTCGAGGCGTCGCCGGCGGAGCTGGGGAGCGGGCTGATCGACCGCTATCTGGAGGTGAAGGAGCGGGCGCTGCTGTGAGATACAGCGCCAGCAGCGTGAACATCGCGCCGCCGATCAGGAACTTCCCCGCTGGAGTGATGTCGACCGGCGACACGAATCCCTCGATGAGGCCCGCGACGATGAGGAGCGGGATCACGCCGAGCAGCAGGCGGATCGAGGTCCCGGCGGCCTCCGCGAGGGATTCTCGTCGCGGCAGGGTGCCGGGCACCAGGACTCCGCGCGCGAGCACGAAGCCGGCGCCGCCGGCGATGAAGATGGCCGGCAGCTCCAGCGCGCCATGCGGCGCGACGAAGCTCCAGAGCGGCACGCTCATCCCCACCCGATGGCAGGCGGCTGCGATGACGCCGATCAGCAGGCCGTTGAAGGCCATGATATAGAGCGTACCCAGACCCGCGAAGATCCCTGTCGCGAAGGCGGCGAACGACACGCTCAGATTGTTGGTGAGGATAGCGCTCGAGGCGAGCGGCTTCATCGCCAGGATCGAATGCGTCCACATCTCGCGGCGTTCGATCGTGTCCATCATCTCGCCGCCGAGCACGAACCGCTCGAAGCCCGGGTCGGCCGCCGAGAGCACCGCGCCCCCGAGCGCGCCCGCCGCGAAGAGCGCGACCGCCCCCGCCGTGTAGCGCCAGGTCTCGCGGAAAATGCGCGGAACTGTGCGCCCGTAGAAGCTGATGATGGCGCCGAAGCGGGCGGGCCGGGCGCCGTAGATCAGGTTGTGCGCGGACCCGAGCAGCCGGTTCAGATAGAGCGCGAGCTGCGCGTTGGCGGGGTGCTCGCGGACCGTGGCGAGATCGGCGGCAGCCTGGCGGTACAATAGCGCGAGTTCACGCAGCTCGGCGTGGGTGAAGGCCTTCGTCGCGCGCGGTCCCCTCGCGACCAGCGATTCCAGCCGATCCCAGTGGGGCCGCCGCTTTTCGATCCAGCGGGAGGAGACCGCGGGTGCCGGCACCCGAGAAGCTTACCATCGACACTCCGGAGCAGATTGCGCTGGAGTTCCCGCTCGCAAGCGCCGGCAGCCGCTTCCTGGCGCTGGGAATCGACACGCTGATCCAGGCCGGCGCGTTCCTGCTGCTCCTGATCCTCGCGCTCACCGCCACATTCCTCGGGGCGGCCTTCTTCAGCGGCATCACGACATGGGGGTTCGCGGTCCTGGTCCTCGCCGGCTTTCTCGTCTACTACGGATACTTCGCCGCCTTCGAAGGGCTGTGGAACGGCCAGACGCCCGGCAAGCGGGCGATCGGCCTCCGCGTGATCAGCGCGTCGGGCGGACCGCTCGACACGTTCGGCGCCATCCTCCGCAACCTGCTCCGCATCGTCGATCAGCTGCCCGGCATCTACGCGGTCGGCGTCCTGTCCGTATTCTTCACCGCGCGCAACCAGCGGTTGGGCGATCTGGCCGCGAACACGGTGGTCGTGCACGAGCGGCCCGTGGAGCGGCCGGAAGCGGCGCAGGCGAGGGCCGGCGGAGGCGCGCGCTACGGCGCCTCGCGGTTGACGCCGCAGGAGATCACCCTGATGGAGACGTTCCTGCAGCGGCGGCACGCGCTCGACTCCTATCTGCGCCTCTCGACAGCGCGGCAGATCGTGGCGCGCATGCGGCAGCGGCTCGACCTCCCCGGCGAGGCAGGCGTGGACGAAGAGCGTTTTCTCGAGGATCTCGTCGCCGAGTACCGAAGACGATGATCAGACGGCGCTCTCGTAGGCGCGGCGGATCCAGGATACGAGCTGCGCGTCGACCTCGCGCGGGTCGACCACCTTCACCTTGTACTGGCACATTCCGCCGGGGGGCATCGCCTGAAGCCGCGCCGTGCCAGGCACGTCCTTCATGTTCAGACCGACCTCGACGCGCGTGTTCGTCGCAGGTCCGATCATCGCGAACTGTTTCTTGCGCCGCAGGCTGACGTATCCCTTCTTCGGCGCAACCTCGAAGGGTCCGAAGGTCCGGATGGCGGTCATCAGGGCGTCATGGATCGGCCGGAGGGCCGCCTTGGGTCCTGCATAGATCGCCGCCAGGACGTCCGCTTCCGACTGCGACGCCGCCTCGGCCGCGGACTGGCCGTCGGTCTTCAGCGTGACGTGGACCAGCGTGTTCGCGTCGCCGTGCCCCAGGCCGAGATCCCGTTTGAGCATGTCGCGGATCTCCCCGTGCCGGGTGAGGCCGCTCGCGCGTATCAGCCGCGCAAGCTCGTCGAGCGACTTGCCCGTCCGCTTCTGGATGTTGGCGAGCTGGGTGGTCAGCGCTTTGTCCATGTGCCTGCTCCTGTCGTGGCCATCGGTGCGGTGCCGTGCGGGCGTATGGCGATCATGCTCTCACTGTTACGCGGCCGGGGGTATTCCTGTACCGGCTGGAGAGCCGGGGGGCTCGGCGCCCTGGGCCTTCAACATGAGATCAGAAGATCAGGAGAAATCGAACAGGAGATCAGGAGATCAGGAGCTATTTCG
>DATIEW010000815.1:0-7355 GCA_035455585.1 Vicinamibacterales bacterium
CCCGCGCCGACGGGGATACGAAGGGGGGCGCCTTCGAGGTCATTGCGACCGGCCTGCCGGTGGGGCTTGGCAGCTACGTCCAGTGGGATCGGAAGCTGGACGGACGGCTGGCCCAGGCTCTCATGTCGATTCCGGCGATCAAGGCGGTAGGTGTCGGCCTTGGCCCCGAAACGGCCGGGCGGCCCGGTTCTGCCGTCCACGACGAGATCCTCCCCGATCGATCCGGTACGCGGACGATCGGCATCGCACGGCCTACCAACCGGGCCGGCGGACTCGAGGGGGGCGTGACCAACGGCGAAGATCTACGCGTCTCGGCCTGGATGAAGCCCATCTCGACCCTGATGAAGCCGCTGCGCTCGGTCGATCTGGCGACGCTCGAGGAGTCGCCGGCCACGATCGAGCGCAGCGACGTGTGTGCGGTGCCAGCCGCGGCGGTGGTCGGCGAGGCCATGGTCGCGCTCGTACTGACCGACGCGCTCGTCGAGCGCTACGGCGGCGATTCGGTTGCGGAGCTCGAGCGTGCCCTGGCGGCTTCGGCCGAGAGCCTCCGTGCCCGCTTCGAGCCGAGATGATCCGTCCGATCCTCCGATACGGCGAGCCGCTCCTCCACCAGCCGGCAACAGAGGTTACCGCGTTCGACGACGACCTGCGGCGGCTCATCGACGACATGATCGAAACGATGTACGCCGCGCCGGGGGTAGGGCTGGCGGCAACCCAGATCGGCGTGCCGTTGCGGCTGTTCGTCGCCGATCTGTCGGTCGGACGCGATCCGGAGGGACTGATCGTGATGGTCAATCCCAGATGGGGCGAACGCGAGGGCATGCAGGTCGAAGACGAAGGGTGCCTGAGCGTTCCGGGCTTCACCGCGAGCGTCGTCCGTCCCGCGCGCGCCGTGCTGCACGGGCTCGATCGGCACGGCGAACCCGGGACGGTCGAGGCCACGGGGCTCCTCGCGCGCGCCTTCCAGCACGAAATGGATCACCTCGACGGCCTGGTGTTCGTCGATCGACTGCGTGGGATCAAGCGCGACCTCATCGTCCGGCGGATTCAGAAGCTGAAGCGCGCCGGGCGATGGTAACAGGCGGCGGAAGGCTGCGGATCGTCTTCTTCGGCACGCCGGAGTTCGCGCTCCCCGCTCTTGGCCGGCTCATCGATTCGCGCCACGAGGTGATCCTCCTCGTCTCCCAACCCGACCGGCCTCGAGGGCGCGGACACCGCCTGGCGCCGACGCCGACGAAAGTCCTCGCGGCCCAACACGGCATACCTGTCCGCCAGCCTGAACGGCTCCGCGACGAAGAGTTCCTCACTTTCCTTGCAGGCCTGGGCCCCGATCTCGGGGTCGTTGCCGCGTACGGGCGGATCCTGCCCGAACGGCTGCTGGCCATTCCGAGGCTGGGGCTGATCAACATCCACGCATCGCTGCTGCCGAAATGGCGGGGCGCGGCGCCGGTTCAGAGGGCCGTGATCGCGGGCGCCACGGAAACGGGCGTGACGATCATGCGCGTCGTGAAGGAACTGGATGCCGGCCCCATGCTCGCCGTGGCGCGGCGCCCGATCGGGCCCGACGAAACGAGCCCCGAGGTCGAACGCGATCTGGCCGGGTCCGGGGCCGGTCTGCTGCTCGATGTCGTCGACAGGATGGCCGACGGTCCGATCGTGGAGATGGAGCAGGAGCACGCGGCGGCGACCTACGCGCCCAAGATCACCCGCGAAGAGAGCGCGATCGACTGGAGGCTCTCCGCGCTGCAGATTCACAATCTCGTGCGCGGGCTGCAGCCCTGGCCGATCGCGTCCGCGCGCCTCGCCGGGGCGCGTGTGCTGCTCCACCGGACACGCGTGGAGGATCCGACCGGGACAGAGCCTTGCGGCACGATCGTGCGGGCCGACGGCGATTGCCTCGAGGTGGCGGCCGGAGACGGCCGGTTGCTCCGCGTGCTGCTCCTTCAGCCCGAAGGCCGGCGGACGATGACGGCCCGGGAGTTCCTCGCGGGCCACCGGGTCGCGCCAGGCAGCCGGTTCGAATCCGGATGATCGCTCCAGCCCGCGTGGCCGCGTACGAGATCCTGCGCTCGATCGATGCCGGACGCGCCGATCTGCCGCATGCCCTGGCACGAGCGCGGGAGAAGCTGCCGGACGCGCGGGATCGCGCGCTCGCCGCCGAGATCGCGGCGGGCACGCTGCGCTTGCAGGGCGCCTTCGATCATGTGATCGCCGGCTTCGCCGGGCGGAAGCTCGATCGCCTGGACCGGGAGATCATCATCATCCTGCGCCTGACGATGTTCCAGCTGCTCCAGCTGGAGCGTGTGCCGGCATCGGCGGCCGTCAACGACGCGGTGAGCCTCGCGCGGAGAGCAGGCAAACGGAGCGCTGCGCCGCTCGTCAACGCGGTCCTCAGACGCGTGAGCCGCGAGCGGCGGCGCCTGCCGCTGCCCGACAGACCGGGGCCGGAGGGCTCGGCCGGCGCGCGCCTCGATTACCTGTCCGTCACGCTGTCGCATCCGCGCTGGCTGGTCGCGCGCTGGATGCGCCGGCACGGGTTCGAGGCCGCCGAGGCCTGGGCGCGGTTCGACAACCAGAGTGCGCCGCTGACGATCCGGGCCAGCCGGCTCCGGACCACCCCCGAGGACCTGGCCAATGCTCTCGCCGTACACGGTGTGCTGGCGGTTCCTGGCCGCTTCGCACCGGATGCCCTCGTCGTCACGAGCGGCAACCCGCTCCTGACGCCGCTCGCGGCGGAGGGCCTCTTCGTCGTGCAGGAGGAGGCATCGCAGATCGTGCCCTTCATGACGGGCGTGCAACCGGGCGAGCGTGTGCTCGATGCCTGTGCGTCGCCCGGCGGGAAGGCCACAGCGCTCGCGGCGATGATGGGAGACCGTGGGCTCATCGTGGCCGGCGACGTGAGGCCCGGCCGCGTCGACCTGCTTGCGCGCACGGTGCGGATGTCGGGCGCGCACTCCATTCGCGTGCTCAGGGCCGACGCCGCTGCGCCGCTGCCATTCCGCGGCGTGTTCGACTGCGTGCTCCTCGACGCGCCCTGCTCGGGTCTGGGGACGCTTCGACGCGACCCCGACCTGCGCTGGCGCCGCAGGGAGGACGAATTCGCGCCACTTGCCGGGCTCCAGCTCCGGCTGCTGGAACAGACGTCGCAGGCGCTGCGCCCCGGGGGCCGGCTCGTCTACGCCACCTGCTCGGGCGAACCGGAAGAGAACGAGGATGTCGTGAACGCGTTCCTCGCACGCGGCGACTTCGTGGCACGCGCGCCGCGGAATCTCCCTCGGACAGTGGAGGGCCTGGTGAACGAATCCGGGCATCTGCGGACCTACCCCTTCCGGGACGGCGTCGAGGCCTTCTTCGCGGCGATTCTGGTGAAGGGGTAGCGGGTTACGATACACTGACATGTTCATGGCTTTCGGGACGCGCGTGTGGGGCGCTGGGAAGCTGCTCCTGCTCGGCGGCGCCCTGTTGCTGACCTACCTGCTGTTCGCGGCCGCGGGCATGCGTCTGGCGCTCAAGACGCGAGAAGTCGCCGTACCGCCGCTCGGGGGCAGGACCGTCAACGAGGCCTCGGCCGTTCTGGCCGAGGCAGGCCTTACCCTGAAAGTCGAGGAGGGCCGGCGGGTCGATTCGCAGGTGCCGGCCGGGAAGATCCTGACGCAGGAACCGCAGCCGGGCGTGCGCACGCGGCGGCAGCGCAGCGTCAGGGTCTGGATCAGCGCGGGCCCGCGGTCGACGATCGTGCCGGCGCTGGTGGGCGAATCGGAGCGGATGGCGCAGATGCGGGTGCAGGAGGATGGGTTTGCGATCGGCGGCATCGCCGAAATCCGATCGGCCGACTACGCGGCGGGAACCGTCGTGGCGCAGACGCCGCCGGCGTCGACGCGGGCCGAGCGGGTGGCGCTCCTGGTCAACCGCGGCGAGCGCGGGGCGACCTACGTCATGCCGGATCTGATCGGCGTCAACGGCGACCGGGCGGCCGATCTGCTCCGCGCCCGCGGCTTCCGCGTCGCGGTAGTCGGCGATCATCCGTATCCCGGGGTGCCGGCGGGCATCGTGCTGCGCCAGAACCCGCAGGCCGGATTCCAGATTGCGCCCGGCGAGGCGATCTCGTTCGAGGTCAGCCGGTGAGCGTGCAGATCGCGCCCTCCCTGCTCGCGGCGGACTTCTCGGCGCTGTCGCGGGACATCGCAGCCGTCGAGCGCGGCGGCGCGGACCTCCTGCACGTCGACGTGATGGACGGGCACTTCGTGCCGAACATCACGATGGGGCCGCCCGTCGTGCGAGCCATACGGCGGGTCGCGAGCGTGCCCCTCGACGTGCACCTGATGATCGAGTCGCCCGATCGGTACATCGAAGCGTTCATCGCGGCGGGTGCCGCGGCGGTCATCGTGCACGCCGAAGCGGTCGTCCACCTCCACCGGACCATTCACTTCATCAGGAGCCTCGGCGCGAGGGCCGGCGTCGCGCTGAATCCCTCGACGCCCGTAGGCGTGCTCGAGGAGATTGCCGGCGACGTCGATCAGGTGCTGGTGATGTCGGTCAACCCCGGCTTTGGCGGCCAGACTTTCATCCCGCGCAGCGAGTCCAAAATCAGAGCGCTCCGCGGCCTGCTGGATGGGATCGGCAGCCGGGCGCCCATCGAAGTGGACGGCGGCGTGGACCATTCGAACGCGGCCCGGATCGTGGCGGCGGGCGCGGGCATCCTCGTGGCAGGCACCTCGATCTTCGGCGCCGCCGACCCGGAGGAGGCGACGCGGTCGCTGCGCGATGCGGCGATGCGCGGCGCCGGGCTCCCTGCCCCGGTCAGTCCGGGCGAGCGGCAGCCCCGCTGACGCGATGGCCACACCGCAGCGCACACCCGGGCCGGCGGCGCAGGTGGCGCGTTCGCTGGTGCGCGTCCGCTATGCCGAAACCGACAAGATGGGGGTCGTCTATTACGCGAACTACTTCGTGTGGTTCGAGGTCGGACGCGCGGACCTGCTGCGCAGCCTCGGCTGGACCTACCGTGAGATGGAGCACGCGGGCGTGACGCTTCCGGTCATCGAGGCCCGCTGCGAATACCACCGGCCGTCGCACTACGATGACGAACTCGAGATCAGGACCGAGGGGCGGGTGCTCTCCCCCGTTCGCATGGAGTTCACCTACGAGGTGCGGCGCGCGGGCGACGCGACAGTGACCGCGTCCGGACGGACGGTGCACGCGGCCCTGGATCCGAGGGGCCGTCCCTGCCGGCTGCCGGCCCGGATCCGGGAGGTCTTCGCGTGAAGGCCCTGGTGACCGGGGCCGCCGGGTTCATCGGGTCCCACCTGACCGGGGCGCTGCTGGATCGCGGGGCCGAGGTTACCGGGATCGACAGCTTCACCGACTACTATCCACGTCGTATCAAGGAGAGCAACCTGGCGGAGAATCGCGGCCGCCCCGGCTTCCGGTTCATCGAGGCCAGCCTGCAGGATGGCGCCGACGCGCTCCTGGAAGACAAGACGCACGTGTTTCACCTCGCCGCTCAGGCCGGGGTGCGGAAGAGCTGGGGAAGCGATTTCAGCGTCTACACCAGCAACAACGTGGAGGCCACCCAGCGGCTGCTCGAAGCATCCGTCGGCCGGCCGCTGGAGCGGTTCGTCTACGCGTCGAGTTCGTCGGTATATGGAGACTCCGTGGCGATACCGATGCGCGAGGATGCGCTGCCGCAGCCCCTCTCGCCGTATGGCGTCACGAAACTGGCCGCCGAGCACCTGTGCCGGCTCTACTTCGTCAACCACGGCGTGCCGGCCACCTCCGTACGGTATTTCACCGTTTACGGGCCTCGACAACGGCCGGACATGGCGTTTCACCGGTTCATCAGGGCGGCGCTGGCAGGCGAGCCCATCGCGCTCTACGGCGACGGCGAGCAGACGCGCGATTTCACGTTCGTCAGCGACGCGGTGGCCGCCACGGTAGCGGCTGGTGAACGGGGCGTTCCCGGCCGCGCGTACAACATCGGGGGCGGCTCGCGCGTGTCGGTCAACCACGTGCTGGAGATGCTCGAGCGGATTGCCGGCCGCCCTCTCGAGGTGCGCCGCGAGCCGGCGCAGAAGGGCGACGTGCGGGACACCCTGGCGGACACGACGCTGGCGCAGGCGGATCTCGGGTTTGCGCCGGCCGTGACGCTGGAGCAGGGACTGGAAGCAGAGTATCGATGGATCATCACCACTCAAGCGCTCGTCTGAGGAGGTGGCGTCTGCTGACGATCGCCGCCGGAGCCGCAGCGCTCGTTTCGACTGCGGTCGCCTCCGGCTGCGCCAGCCGCTCGACCAGCCCGCCGACGGGCACTCCGGAACCGGACAGGTTCCTGTTCGAACGCGGGACCGAGGCGCTGAACCAGCGGCGGTGGTTCACGGCCCGCGAGTTCTTCCGGCAGCTCGTGGACACCTATCCGCAGAGCCCCTACCGCGCCGACGGCAAGCTGGGGATCGCCGATACGTTTCTCGGCGAGGGGAGCGCCGAGAGCTACGTCCTGGCGCAGAACGAGTTCCGTGAGTTCCTCTCCTTCTATCCCACGCACCGAAATGCCGACTACGCGCAGTACAAGCTCGGCATGGTGCACTTCTACCAGATGCACGGGCCCGATCGCGATCAGACGGAGACCCGGGAGGCGATTCGCGAGCTGGCCGCGTTCCTCCAGCGGTACCCCGACAGCGAATTCGCCGCGGAAGGCCGGAAGCACCTGCGGGTGGCCCGGGACCGGCTCAGCGAAGCCTCGTTCCGCGTCGGTGTGCATTACTACCGTTCCCGCTGGTACCCGGGCGCGGTCGACCGCTTCCGCGAGGTGCTCGACAACGATCCGGAATACACCAACCGCGACGCCGTCTACCACTACATGGGCGAGACGATGATGAAGATCCAGCGGCCGGCCGAGGCGCTTCCGTACTTCGAGCGGCTCATCGCGGAGTTCGAGCAGAGCGAGTACCTGGAGAACGCACAGAAGCGTGTCGGGGAGATCAAGGCGGAGCTGGCCGCGCGAATAAAGTAGGCGGACCGTATGCTAGAATTCGAAGCAATCGCAGCGGGCTTAGCATAGTGGTAATGCTCTGGCTTCCCAAGCCAGCTAGACGGGTTCGATCCCCGTAGCCCGCTCCAATCTTGATCTGGGGACTTCGTCCCCAGACCCCGTACGCGGTCGCTCGCGGGGGCCCCGTTGCCCCGCTCCGCTCCCGCGGCTCACTCGCCGCGCTCGTTCGCGTCGTCAAACGGTCAGATGAGCGATTTCGGCGATCGGGCGTTCTCGATCAAGCTGTGATCTGGGGACTTCGTCCCCAGACCCCGTACGCGGTCGCTCGCGGGGGCCCCGTTGCCCCGCTCCGCTCCCGCGGCTCACTCGC
>DATIEW010000816.1:0-3633 GCA_035455585.1 Vicinamibacterales bacterium
CCTCGTTGGCGCCGCCGTGCAGGGGCCCGTACAGGGCCGCGGCGGCGGCGGCCACCGCCGAGTACGGGTCCACGCCGGACGAGCCGACGCTGCGCATGGCATTCGTCGAGCAATTCTGCTCGTGGTCGGCGTGGAGGATGAACAGCACGTCCAGCGCGCGCTCCAGCGCCGGGTGCGGCTCGTACTTCAGCTCCGTCATCCTGAAGAGCATGTTCAGGAAGTTGCCGGCGTACGACAGGTGATTGTCGGGATACACGTACGGCCAGCCCCGGCTGTGCCGGTAGGCGAAGGCGGCGAGCGTCGGCACCTTGGCGATGAGCCGGTACATCTGCAGCTGGCGGTGCCCCGTGTCCCGGTTCTCCCGCGCGTCGGGATAGAAGGTGCTGAGGGCGGCCACCGACGAGATCAGCATGCTCATCGGGTGCGCGTCGTGGTGAAAGCCGTCCATGAACTTCTTCACGTTCTCGTGCACCCAGGTGTGGTGCGTGATCTGCCACGTCCAGTCGTCCAGCGCGCGCCCCGTGGGCAGCTCGCCGTGGATGAGGAGATACGCCACCTCCAGGAACGACGCGCGCTCCGCCAGCTGCTCGATGGGATAGCCGCGATACCAGAGGAGACCGCGATCACCGTCGATGTACGTGATCGCGCTCCGCGTGGAGGCCGTGTTCATGAACGCGGGATCGTACGTCAGCAGCCCGAAATCCTCGGGACCCGTGCGGACCTGCCGGAGGTCCATGGCCCGGATCGCGCCGTCCTTCACCGGGATCTCGTAGGTCTTCCCCGTCCGGTTGTCGGTGATCGTCAGCGTGTCCATGTCTCCCCCTCCGGTCCGTGACCCGACCAGGACTCCTGGCCCCGCCATCCGGGGTCCGGCATCGTCATGCCGCCGCGGCCACGACGTCGGCACGGCACAACGGATCCTCGCCCAGGAAGTCGCCCGACTCCGCGTACGCACGCGCCCGTGAGCCACCACACACGGCGCGATACGCGCACACCCCACAGCGGCCCCGCAGCAGCTCCGGAGCGCGGAGGCTCCGGAACAGCGGCGCAGCGCGATAGATGTCCAGCGGGTCCGCCGCCCGCACGTTGCCGGCGACGAGAGGCAGGAACCCCGAGGGTGTCACGTCGCCGTTCGAGGCGATGAACATGATGCCGTTGCCGTCGCGCAGCCCGAAGCTCCGCGCGACCGGGCTCCGGGCGATCTCCTCGCCGGAGCGGCCTTCCGCCCGCATCCGCTCGACGACGACGCGCCGGAACTGCGGCGCCTCCGTGGTCGTGGCGGTGAACGGCCACTGCGGCGCCCGGAAGGCGAGCCAGCGCATCGTCAGCTCCGCCTCGCGCGGATCGACGGGCCTGAGGGCCCTGCCGCGGCCGGTCGGGATCAGGAAGAACAGGCTCCAGCGCGTGGCGCCCAGCTGCGCGACCAGGGCCGCCGTCGCCTCCAGGTCGGGCGCGGTGTCCGCGGTGACCAGGGTGTTCACCTGGAGCGGGATGCCCGCCCGCACCACGCGCTGGGCGGCGACCAGCGTCCAGCCGAAGCAGCCGAGGATGCCCCGCAGCGCATCGTGCCGGGCCGCGCTCGACCCGTCCACGCTGAGCGACATCGCGCCCGCCCCGGCCGTCTTGAGCGCCTGCACGGCGTCGTCCGTGAGCCGAAGGGTCGCGCTCGGTGCCACCGCCATGGGCAGCCCGAGGCCGGCGCCCGTCTCGACGAGCCGCAGCAGGTCCGGCCGCTTGAGCGGATCGCCCCCCGTCAGGACCACGTGCGGGCGCGGCGACGCGGCGGCCAGCCGGCGCAGGACGGTCTCGCACTCCCCGGTGGTGAGCTCGTCGGGTTCGCGGCGCGGCTGCGCGTGCGCCCGGCAGTGACGGCACGCCAGGTCGCAGGCGCGCGTGAGCTCCCAGTACACGCGCCGCGGCGCGTCGGCGAACACATGGCGGCTCATGATCGGCCCTCCGCCTCCGGCGCTCCCGCACGTCCGCTTCCCGCCAGCAGACGCCGGCTGTCCCGATACCGTGGACACCCGAAGTGGTGGCCATCCGTGCAGAGCCACGCCAGCTCGTCCACCGACGGCGGACCGACGCCGACCGGGCTGAACGTGCACGTGACCTCGCGCGGGGCTGAGCCGATCGATCTCCACCCCAGCGGCTGAAGGAGGGGACAGCGTCGCTGCGGTGATCGGGCCGATGAGACCGCCGAGGCCTGCCACATGTCGGCCTCCTTGATTCGAAGGTGCGCGCCGCCGAGGTCGTCGACGGACAGCGCGCAACCTCCGTGCCATGGCTCCGCCCTTCGGCGTCCTCGAGGTCGTGCGTCGATTGGCCTTTCGGAGTGCACACTTCGGAATCAACGACCAGATACTCGAGAGGGCTCGCCGTGTGGAGACCACACGGATGGCGGGGCGGCCTCGCCCCACGTGGGACGCCAGCGCGCCAGCGACCCGCCGCTCCGCAGCAGCCACGGTCGGCGAGACCACTTTCATCCGGCGTGCTATGTGTAGGAGCTCACGGGGAGGACGAGATGTCCGCGTTCGAGCGCTATCTCACCGCATGGGTGGGACTCTGTATCGCCGTCGGTGTCGCCCTCGGCCACCTGCTGCCCACGGTCTTCCAGGCGATAGGGTCGGCGGAGGTCGCGCAGGTCAACCTCCCTGTCGCGATCCTCGTCTGGCTGATGATCATTCCGATGCTGGCCAAGATCGACTTCGGCGCGCTCGGCCAGGTCACGGAGCACTGGCGGGGCATCGGGGTGACGCTGTTCGTCAACTGGGCCGTCAAGCCGTTCTCGATGGCGCTTCTGGGCTGGATCTTCGTCGGTTGGCTGTTCAGGCAATACCTTCCGGCCGACCAGGTCACCAGCTACATCGCGGGCCTCATCCTCCTCGCCGCCGCTCCCTGCACGGCCATGGTCTTCGTCTGGAGCAATCTCTCGGACGGCGAGCCGCACTTCACGCTGAGCCAGGTGGCGCTGAACGACAGCATCATGGTCGTCGCCTTCGCGCCCATCGTGGGCTTGCTGCTGGGGCTTTCGGCGATCACGGTGCCGTGGCAAACGCTGCTGCTCTCCGTGGGGCTGTACATCGTCGTCCCCGTCATCCTGGCGCAGATCCTGCGTCGCCGGACGCTGGCGCGCGGCGGTCAGGCTGCGCTCCGGCAGTTGCTCCACCGGCTACAGCCCGTGTCTCTCGTCGCCCTGCTGACGACCCTGGTGATGCTGTTCGGCTTCCAGGGCGAGCAGATCGTCGCCCAGCCCCTCGTCATCGCCCTCCTCGCCGTGCCCATCCTGATCCAGGTCTACTTCAACGCGGCGCTGGCGTACGTCCTGAACCGGGCCACGGGCGAGGCGCACTGCGTCGCCGCCCCGTCGGCGCTGATCGGCGCGAGCAACTTCTTCGAGCTCGCGGTGGCGACGGCCATCAGCCTGTTCGGCTTCGAATCGGGGGCGGCGCTGGCCACCGTGGTCGGCGTCCTCATCGAGGTGCCGGTCATGCTGTCGGTGGTGACGATCGTGAATGCCACGAAGGGCTGGTACGAGCAAGGAGCGGCCGTGCGGCGGCATGCCGGCGCCGCAGATCCGGAAAGACAGGCCGGGGTCGCGGCGGCGCCCCGAACGGGAGGCAGACCCCGGTAAGC
>DATIEW010000817.1:0-2040 GCA_035455585.1 Vicinamibacterales bacterium
GGGGATCAGGATCTTGTCGTCGGGCAGGTCGACCTCAGCCCAAACCTTCCACTCGTGCGCGTGGCGGGGATTGGCGCCCTCGACGGAGATGGCGGCAGGCCGGGCCCGGAGCAGCAATGGGACGAGCTCGGCGAGCGGCACGTCGTGGTGGTGCGGGCCTTCGTAGTTGCCCCAGCAAAGATGCATTCGCAGGCGGTCGGGCGGGAGATCCTCGAGGGCGTGGTTGATCACCTCCAGGTGCATGGCCGCGACCGCCTTGAACTCGCGCAGCGTCAGGTCGGCGTACCGGTAGCCACGCGTCATCGCGAGATCCGGGCAGTCGAGTTGCAGCACGAATCCCGCGTCCACGACCGCCTGGTACTCGCCCTTCATCGCGTCGGCGAGCGCGTAGAGATACGCCTCGTCGTCGGGGTAGTAGTCGTTCGGCAGGAAATGTGCGATCACGCCCGGTGACGGCGCCGACATGAAGACTTCCCCGGGAGTACGCCCGCGCAGGGCCGTCTTCAGGCGGTCGATGTCGTTGTGGATGGCCTCCCGATCGCGCCGGGTGATCGGGCCGGTGCAGGAGGGCTGGGGCATCGCCGCGGAGGTGCGATGAGCGGCGGCGTACTCAGGGAAGTCCGCGACGTCCCGCGGATGGCTGAGCCGCACGGCGCGCTCGCCTTCGAAGCCGCTGAGGCGCTCCTTCACATACGTCGCGTACTGCGCGCGCCCCTGCTCGCCGTCGTTGATAACGTCGAGGCCGATGTCCGCCTGCCTGCCCACCACCTCCGCGACCGCCTCGCGAACGCCGGACTCGAACGCTCCCGGGTCCAGTACGCTCTGCTCTTCGCGCTGGCGCAGCAGGTCCTGCAGCTGCGGCGACCATCGCGGCAGGCTGCCGGTGTGCGTGGTCAGGATCCTCGACGTGCTTCGCTGCACCCTTGGCCTCCTCGCCTCCGTCGACTCGGGAGCCGGCGCATGGTACAGCGTCCGGATGAAATCAACGCCGCCGGCCGTCCGCATGCGACCGGGAAACCGCCCTGGCACCCGAAGCGCATCAAGTGCTGATGCTGCTCGTGTAGTCGAAGAGCGCTGGGACGATGTGGCGGTAACGCGACGGGCTATGGCCTCTCGATTCGTGACCACGCGCTAGGCGCCGCGCTTCGCCATCATCACCGCGTCGTCGACGATCTTGAGCGGCGTGCCGCCCCAGAGCATGGCGATGAAGAAGTGCGAGATCAGCCTGGATTTCTGCAGCGCGTCCCACTTCGTCTGGTCGAGCACGATCACCTGTCCGGTCATGCCCATCTCGCCGATGATCGTGAAGACCCCCTGCACCACCGGCCCGGTCGGCGTCTTGTCCCACTTGATCTCGTCCTTGCTCGCAAGCGTCTTCGGCTCGGTGCCCGGATAGACCGAGAACACGCCGCTCGCGCCGTCGGACGAGCGCAGCGAGCAGGCGACGCGGCTGCCTCTCGGCTTGGCTGGAGTGGGGGCTGACATCGAGTACTCCGGAAAGCGGGGCCGCGCTATCGTGGGACCCCGATTCTACGGGCGCCGCACGGTGCATGCTATAAGGCCGCGGTCAGCCATGAGGAGATCGTCATGCTGCTGCGGTGTCTGCTGTTCACGGTCCTCGCCGCGCTCGCCTCGCCGGTGGCAGCGCAGGATGCCTACCCGTCCAAGCCGGTGCGCTTCATCGTGCCCTTCGCCGCCAGCGGGCCGGCCGACGTGCTCGTCCGGCTGTACGCGCAGAAGCTCGGCGAGCGCTGGGGCAAGCCGGCCATCGTCGAGAACCGGGTCGGCGCGACCGGCACGATCGGCACCGATGCGGTGGTCAAGTCGCCGCCCGACGGCTACACGCTCCTCTTCACCGTCGATCTGCCGATCGTGATGGCGCCCGCGCTCTTCAAGCCGCCCTACGATCCGAAGCGCGACCTCGTCCCGGTCGCCGGCGTCGCCAACAGCATGAACGTGCTGGTCGCGCATCCGTCGGCCGGGGTCCGCTCGCTCGCCGAGCTCGTCGCGGCGGCGAAGGCGAAGCCGGGCGCGCTCACC
>DATIEW010000818.1:0-3241 GCA_035455585.1 Vicinamibacterales bacterium
GAACCCTATGCCCTGATGCTCCGCCGGGGCGACCCGGACTTCCGGCTGGCCGTGGACCGGGTTCTCGCCCGCATCTATCGCTCGACGCAGATCCGGGACATCTACGCGCGCTGGTTCGGGGCGCTGGGCGAACCGGGATCACTGTTGGTGGCCATGTACGCGATCGAGGGTCTGCCCGAGTAAGGAGGCGGCCGACCGTCCGTGAAGGCCAGGAGGGGGGCTCCACGCATCAGACACCTTGGCTTCTGTCTCCTCATCGTCCTCATCTTCCTCCTCGTCCTGGATGCCTCGGCGACCAGCGCGGCACCGAGGAACGTCTTGCTCCTCTACGACGAGCAGACGGAATTACCGGGCCTCGCCGTTCTTCACGCCAGCCTTCGTAGTCGCTTCAGGGCGGACCTATCGGACAATATCGATTTCTACATAGAATCGATGAGGCTGTCGCAGTTCAGGGAGTCCGACTACGATCAGATCCTCCGCGATCACTATCAGAGGAAGTACGCTGGCAAGCCGATCGATCTCATCGTCGCGGTGATGGGCCCGTCGCTGGAATTCCTGCTGCGGCACGGCGAGACGATCTTCCCCGGAATCCCGATCGTCTTCTGCGGCGCCGATGCCTCTGATCTCGAGGGCAAGACCCTGAGGCCCAACATCACCGGCGTGCTGGTGAAACGGCTCTTCGCCCCTACCCTGGACCTCGCGCTACGGCTTCACCCCGAGACCCGCCACGTCTTCGTCGTCGGAGGGGTGTCGCCCTTCGACCGCCGGCTGCAGGCCAGCGTCCGGCACGAGCTGCGGCCGTACGAAGACCGGGTCATCATCACGTACCTCACGGGCCTCGAGATGGAGCAGACCGTGCAGGCCCTTGCCACCGTCCCGCCCCACAGCGTGGTGCTGTACGTGACCCTCTTCGCCGATGGCGCCGGGCGCGCGTTCGTCCCTCACGACGCGCTCTCGCTGATCGCCGGTGCGGCCGCCGCTCCCGTGTACGTGTTCGTCGACCAGTTTCTCGGACGCGGCGCGGTGGGCGGTCACGTCTACAGCCTCGACAAGCATGGGACCCACGCCGCCGAGATCGGCCTGCGCATCCTTGGTGGCGAGACACCGGCCAGCATTGCCGTGAGCGAGCTGACGACCCACGCGGACATGTTCGACGCGCGGCAGCTGCAACGCTGGAACATCGACGAGCGAAGGCTGCCACCTCGCAGCATCGTGCTCTTCCGGCCGGCCTCCGTCTTGGCGCTGTACCGACCGTACATCGGCGCGGGCCTGACCCTGCTCGTCGTGCAGGCGGCCCTGATTGTCGGCTTGCTGGTGAACCGGAGCCAGCGGCGACGGGCCCGACGCTCGCTCGCCGAGCGGCTTCGATTCGAGACCCTGCTCTCGGAGGTGTCCGCCGCGCTCCTCACGCACCGGACGAACGAAATCGACCGGGAGATCGAGCACATGCTGCAGCGGGTCGGCGAGGAGATGGATTTCGACCGGGCGATTCTGAGCGAGAGGACGGGAGGGAGGCCGGAGGCGCGCGCGACGCACCTGTGGACCCGCGACGGCGTCGCCGCCGCTCCGCGAACCTTCGACGCCGACACCTATCCGTGGATCGCCACCCGCCTGGCCGCCGGCGAGCCGATCCACGTGCCGCAACTGGACGCGCTACCGGCCCAGGCGTCCGTCGACCGGCAGAGCTTCGAGCGTGCCGGGATCCGATCCCTGACTGTCGTCCCGCTCGTCGTCGAGGAGATGGTCGTCGGTGCCCTCGGGTTCAGCAGCCTGCGGCGCGAACGCGCGTGGCCGCCCGAGCTGGTGCCGCGGCTGCAGCTGCTGGCCGATGTCTTTGCCAACGTGCTCGCCCGTAAGCAAGCCGACCGCGCGTTGCGGGAAAGTGACGAGCGCCGGCGGCAAGCCGAGCAGGAAGTGCAGCGACAGCGTGAAGAGCTCGCCCATGCGCTCCGGGTCGCCACGCTGGCCGAGCTGACAACTTCGCTCGCCCACGAGCTCAAGCAGCCGTTGACGGCGGTCGTCCTGAACGCCCAGGTCGGCCGCCGCCTCCTCGAGACAGCGTCGGGGCAGGAGCTCGTCGAGGTGCTCGACGACATCCGCCGTGATGCGACCCGCGCCGCTGACGTGATTCAGCGGCTTCGGGCGCTGCTTCAAAAGCGCGAACCGCAGCACAAGCCGCTCGACCTCAACGACGTCGTCGGCAGCGTGGTGACGCTCGTACGCCACGATCTCGAGCACGCGCATGTGTCGCTTCGCCTGACGCTCCACGAGGCCCTGCCTCTCGTCCGCGGCGATGCCGTCCAGCTTCAGCAGGTGATCCTGAATCTGCTGCTCAACGCCCGTGAAGCGCTGTCGACACTCCAGAGCGGACCGCGCGCGCTCGACGTCGCAACGAAACCGGACGGGCACGGCTTCGTTCGGGTCACCGTGCGCGACTCCGGCGTCGGCGTGCCGGAATCCGAGCTGACACGCATCTTCGAGCCGTTCGTCACCACCAAGGCCCATGGACTGGGCATGGGCTTGGCGATCAGCCGCTCGATCATCGAGTCGCACGGTGGTCGGATCTGGGCGACCGCCAACGAGGACCACGGCCTCACCGTCCACGTCCAGCTCCCGGCGTGAGCGGTCCCCCACCCCGTGACTCACGGCGAGGACCGCGCGCGGGCACCCACAACGAGAACGTGGCGCCCTGGCCGGCGGCGCTACGGCACGTGAGCTCGCCCCCCAGGTGGTCCACGAAGCGCTTGGCAATGGCGAGCCCGTAGCCGCTGGAGGGCTCGCCGCCCGACGGCGTTGCCCCCAGCCGCACCCCCGGCTGGAACAGGTGCGCCTGCTCCTCGGCGCTCAATCCGGGGCCCTCGTCCCGCACGGCGCAGCTCACGCCGTCGCGCTCGCCGCGGACCTCGACCCAGATGTGACGGTCGGGCGGCGAGTACTTCACGGCATTCGACAGCAGGTTGTCGAGCACCGCGGCCACCATCACTCGGTCCGTCCGCACAGCCGGCACGCCGGGGGCGGCGCTGAACGCGAGCTCGATGCCCTTCTGCTCCGCCGTGCGGCGGTAGTACGCGCAGGCACGCTCGACTAGGCGCTCCACGTCGACATCCTCGACCCGGAGCATCGTGGGCAGGCTCACCGCATTGGTCATGAGCTGGCTCACGGAGTGGGCCATCAGGTCGGTGGCGTGCGAGAGGCCCTCGAGCCAGAGCACGACCTGCCGATCCGGATGCTCGCGCAGCGC
>DATIEW010000819.1:0-11062 GCA_035455585.1 Vicinamibacterales bacterium
ACCGGCCGCGGCGGCGTCCGCGTGCCGCAAACGTGGCGGCTCCTCTACAAGGACGGCGATCGCTGGAAGCCCGTGGAGGGGGCCAGCCGCTACGGCGTGGACCGGGACACCTGGAACACGGTCACCTTCACGCCGGTCACGACCACAGCGCTTCGACTCGAGCTGACGATGCAGCCCGGTTTCTCGGCGGGGCTGCAGGAGTGGCGGGTGAAGTAGGCCGCTTGCAATGCCTGGCCATGTGGCTCATAATGTGAGCCAGGTGGCTCATGCCCGGCGCATCCACGCTCTCACGCTCCCGGACTCTCACAAGGGACCTCGAGCGGTTTACAGCGTTCCTCGGGCGCGGCGCCCCCGGGCCGCACGCTCACGTGGTCCTGCTCGGGTTGGACGCATTCGAGTCCGACGACCTGCTGCGCGCTGTCCAGAAGGGGCTGCCCTACCGCGCGCTCGAGCGGCTCCGAAGGAACACCGCGCTGCCGCTGGCACGCATCATAGATGTCCTGGGGATCCCCCGGCGGACACTTTCGCGCCGGAAGCGTGAGGGGCGGTTCCTTCCAGACGAGTCGGACCGGCTGCTTCGCGTCTCACGTCTCTTCGGCCGGGCACTGGCGCTCTTCGAGGGCGACCGGGAGGCGGCGCTGGAATGGCTGACCGCACGACAGCCAGCGTTCGGCGGCGTCGCACCGCTCGACATGGCCCGCACCGAACTTGGCGCGCGCGAAGTCGAGAGGCTCATCGGGCGTCTCGAGCACGGCGTCTTTTCGTGATCGTCACGGCGTGGCGCATCGTGAAAGCGCGGTATGCAGCTGACGCGTTCAGCGGCGAGGGCGCCAGGGTCGAAGGCGGGCGGTGGAATTCTCCGGGATCGCCGGTCGTCTACACGTCGCAGAGCGCAGCGCTCGCCGCACTCGAACTGCTGGTGCACCTTGGCCGGAGCGCGGTTTTGTCGACGTACGTTCTCGTCCCATGCAGCTTCGACGAGCGCCTGGTGTCGCGCATCGATCCGGGTAGGCTCCCGGCGAACTGGCGCTCCTATCCCGCTCCGGTGGAGCTGCAGTTCCTCGGTGACAACTGGCTGAGGACCGCACTGTCTGCGGTTCTCGAGGTGCCGAGCGCCGTCATCGAGATCGACTCCAACTATCTGCTGAACCCGCGCCATCGCGACTTCCGCGAGATCCGCATCGAACGGCCCCGTCCATTCCAATTCGATGCGAGGCTGGCGAACGCCAGCCGATCGGACTCCGATCGGTGACCGGTGCTGCGGAGTGCGCGAGGCGCCTCAGCGGAGCCCTTCCTGCAAGCCCTCCCACAAGGCCTACTCGCCGCGGGCCATCATCGACTGGTACGACTGGGGCATGCGGCCCTTGCGGATAGCGGCAGCATCCCGCAGAAGCGCCGATCTGTTGCGCACCGAAACTCTGGCAAGCTGTTCGAGGAACTCGGCCACCGTCTCGCGCTCGCCGTACTTGAGGAGGTAGTTGACCAGCCTGAACCGAAGCGTGGAATCCAAGTAGTACGCGATCTCGTCGGAGCCGGGAGTCGCGGTGGCCGCGCGCAGATACTCGAGCGCTGTCGACTTGTCCCCCTGGCGGAACGCATACGAGGCGAGCGTCATGTTGCCGCGGAGGATCGCCGTGCCGTAGCCCGGATGGCCGGGGTACTTCTCCGCGAGGGCCAGCAGCTCGACGGCGTAGTCGCGCGCGCGGGTGAAGTGGAGCTGCGGGTCTCCCAGGACGGCTCCCCGATCTGGATTCTGCCGGACGTAGTAGTCAGCGTCGTCCCCGCGGGAGAAGACCAGCTCGACGTTGTCGATCAGGTATTGGAGCCGATCGCTCTCGGGCAGGCTCATGATCGCCTGGGGCCAGGATGGACGTTGCGGGGGAGATGGTGGCGAGATCGCCCTTGCGACGTTCGAGGGCGTCGATGACGTCCCGGGCGCCCCCTGGTCCCAGGACGCCGCAGGAGGAGTCGCGGCGTCGGAGAGTCCAGGGAGCGCCTCGACGAAGGACGAGGCGGGAAGGGTCACGGGCACGCTGACCGCTGCCGCCGAGCGGGGCAGCACCGGCATCAGCAGCATCGCCCCCAGTACCGCAGTCCACGCGGCGTGCAGCACGGAGCTGCTGCGGACGCGCGCGGCCATCAGAATCATGCTCACTATCGCGGCGACGAACGTGGCGCGCACGGATGCTTCGACGACGAGGCCGCCGAGCGATGCAATCGCGTCGGGAGACATGCAGGCCTCCTATTCCTGGCCCCTGACCTTCCGCGCCAGCTTCCGGATCTCGCTGGCGCTCAGCACCTTCTCGTCCACCATGCCGAGCAGGAACTGCTCGACGGAACCGGAGCAGAACCGTTCGATGATCTGCTGCACGGCGCGGGCGGCCAGCCTCCGCTGCGGCACTGCGGCCCGATAGACGTATGCCTGCCCCTCGACGGTGTGGGTGAGGAATCCGCGGGACTCCAGGCGACGCAGGAGCGTGCGGACGCTCGAGTCCTTGAGCCGGTGCTTCGGCAGAAGACCCGTGCGGACCTGCTCGGAGGTCGCCGGTCCAGCGTCCCAGAGGAGCTCCAGAATCGCCTGCTGCAGCTCCGTGAGGGGCCGCCGGCTGATGTTACGATCCGTCACGTTACGATGTGTAACATCAAACGGCTGCGGGCGTCAAGATAGTTGAAGTGTGAGTCTTGAATCTGAGTGGAGCAGTTTGGAGTCGGGCCGTCCGCCCATCACGAGCAATCCAACTCGAGACTCACAACTGATCTCAGGTGAGCGCGTCCACCAGCCCCTGCCATGCCGGAGAAGCTGAATCTGGCGAGAGGGCGGCGCCACAGAGCCAGGTCTGATCGGCGATGAGGCTCTTCCAGACGAGGTGCGCCTTCACTGAGAGACTGGCGCTCGGCAGCGTCAGGTGGAACGAGCGTGGGGGGGACTGGTCGGCCTGACGCGGGATCTCGAATCTCAGCCCGCCGTAGCTGATGTCGACGACCCGGGCGGGCGCGTTCTCGACCTGCGCCGGCAGG
The DNA here is from genome assembly GCA_035455585.1 of Vicinamibacterales bacterium. Taxonomy (GTDB): domain Bacteria; phylum Acidobacteriota; class Vicinamibacteria; order Vicinamibacterales; family 2-12-FULL-66-21; genus DATIEW01. Next base: position 3,019 of record DATIEW010000819.1, read on the forward strand.
CCGCCGATCACCTGCTTGCGCTCCCACCGCCGGGGCACGCCGAAGCCGGTTCTGGCGGTCTGGAGCTTCTGCTCGATGAGCGCCAGCAGCACGGCAGGGTCGACCGGCTTCACGATGTAGTCTGCCCCGCGGCGCTTGGCGTCCGCCTCCAGTACGGGATCGGCGAATCCCGTGATGATGATCGATGGGATCGGGATCGGACTGCTGATGACGAGCTGAAGGCCGTTGTAGGGACCGAGCCGCACATCGGCAATCAGGAGGTCTGGCGGGCTGGTGCGCAGGATGTGCTGCCCCTCTTCGAACGTCCCCACGGCCGTCGCCTCGTAGCCGGCGCCCTCGAGCAGCTCTGCCAGGCCGACCCGGGTCGTGCTGTCATCCTCGACGATCAACACCTTGGACGGCATGGCTGGCCCTCAGAGGCCCGACCCGATGTCCGGGCCGCACCCCAGTCCGGTTCCCGCAGCCTTCACGGCCTGGAGGCAGCGCCTCGATCTGGCGGGATGCCCAAGCCGCGCATCAGTACTACTATGGACGAGCGACACAGTATCGCTGGAAGGCCCCGTCGTGGCAACAGTCGATTGCCAGATTCCCGGAAGCGGGCGTTACTTGAACAACAGCCGCGCCACACCTCCATCTTGGACCGCGACGCTTGTATCGGCGTGTCCGTGTCTGAACTTTACCCGCCAGATGAACAGCCGAGGCAGCCGGGTCCTCGCAACCCGAGCGAGCTCAGGGTTTGGCAGGCTGCTGAAAAGACTGAGGGGAGAAGGGACTCGAAGGGCACGTCGATGCCAGCGGAGGGCCCGCGATCTCACGGATGCTGAGTGTCGAATGATGAGTCGGGGATCATCAAACCACCACCGTAGGAACTTCCAGCTCCCCGCGGCGGAAAGCCTCGACGAAGGCCTCGACCACTGATGGATCGAAATCGGTACCGGAGCCCTTGACGATGATCTCTTTCGCCTCGAAGGGAGACATCGCTTTGCGGTACGGCCTGTCGCTCGTCAGGGAGTCGTAGACGTCCGCAACCGAGATGATCCGCGCCTCGAGAGGGATCTCGCTGCCGCGATTCGGATGGTAGCCGGAGCCGTCGAACTTGTCGTGGTGCGACAGGACGATCGGAATCACGCGGCGCAGCGAGCCGCCGACGGGCTCGAGCATTGCGACGCCCCTCGCGACGTGCTCCTGCATGTGCTCGTACTCTTCCTTCGTCAGCCGGGCGGCCTTGTAGAGCAGTTCGCGGCTGACGTCGAGCTTCCCGATGTCGTGCAGGAGCGCGGCGGCGCGGACGTCCTCGACGCGGTCGTGCGGCAGGTCGAGCGCCATGGCGATGGTGGCGGCGTAGACGGACACCCGGTAGGAATGGTTCTCGGTGTACGGATCCTTGGCGATGAAGTGACGCAGGATCATCAGCACGCCGTGATACGTCTCGCGCAGCTCGCTGATCTGGGCGGCGCGATGCTCGTAGAGCGTGCCCATGGAATAGCCCGTTACGATGAGGACGCCGCCCCACACCGTGATGTCCAGCCACCGGGATCCCGGCAGAACCACGTCGACGGCGGCGGCAAAGAGAACCGGGTTGTACCAGGTCATCAGGCAGACGAGCAGCACGCTGCCGAGCGCCGTCAGCGTGGCGTGACGCCTGCCGTACACGTATGCCGAACCGAGCGTGGGCAGCGTGTAGAAGCTGAGCACCATGCGCTGTCCATCGACCATGAGGTTCATGATCAGACAGATCGTGAACAGCGAGAGGAGAAGCCACAGCTCCTTGTTCACTTCCGCGATTCGCCCGAGCCGCGGTCTCATCGTGCGCTCCTGGTTTCAGAGGGACAGACGAGTGCCGGCGTGGGGACGCTGGCGACGGGAGGCATGAGGCAAGAACGGCGCCGTTTCGGTCGGGGCACGCCGCGGCGAACGGCCGGGCCCCCGTACTCTCTGGTCTGCTTGGAGTTGAGACCGTCAGGCGGGCCGGTCAGGACGTGTCCCGTGCCGGGACGGAGGGCCAGCCGGATGCTCCATGTCGGAACACCCGGGTGCTGTTTTCAGACAGCCTGCGACACGCGGCCACCAGACCGCTACGCGGCTCGCAACGAGAATCCTGTACTCGTTTGGGCGAGCCGCATAGCGGGGCCGCGCGCGGCGCGCCCGCGAGCCGGGGTGTGGGGCGGAGCCCCACGTTAGATGGTTCAATCGCGTCCGTGCGGCCCCCACCAGCCCTCGGCTACGAGGTTCTCCTGCAGCTGGAGCCAGCGCTCGTACGCAGCCGTGGAGGTGGAGAAGTGCTCCTTGCGCTCGCTCTGCCGGGGCTCGCTGATGATGATGTCGTACCCCGTGCCGTCGTCGCCCCGGATCTCGCACTGAAGGAAATCGGAGCCGCGTTGGAAGAAATAGAACATCTGTCGGTCATGATATCGGCGGGAGCGCCTGGTCTCTCCAGCATGGCCGGGCCCGGTCAACGCGTGCCGGCGCCCCGAATCGCCAGGACGTGCCCCTGGGTCCGGTAGATCAACGCGCCTTCGGAGATGGCAGGCGTGGCCAGCAGGCTCTCCCCCATGTCGTTCTCGCCGAGCAGCTCGTAGGCCGGCCCGGCCCCGAGCACGAGGACGCGGCCCTCCTCGCTGGCGAAATAGACCTTCCCGTCCGCGGCCACCGGTGACGAGGTGAACGCGGAAGTGCCGCCCGCGAGCCGCTCCTGGAACTTCTTGTCGCCGGTCTTCGCGTCGTACACATTGAGCACGCCGTTGTACTTCACGATGTACACGAGGCCGCGGTACACGAGCGGGGTGCACATGTACCCGCCGTCGCGGGGGTAGCTCCAGGCCACGTGGTCGCTGCTGCTCGCGCCCTCGGCCAGCGTGACGTCTCCCGCCGCGGTCTCGCGGATCGCGTAGACCGGCGACGTCGGGCCGTGCGCGTTGGTGATGTAGATCAACCCTTCGTGCACGACCGGCGTGGGCACGGGAATGTCGCCGCCGCCCCTGAGCTTCCAGATCTCCTTCCCCGTCTTGAAATCGTAGGCGCCGATGTGCCGCCAGCCGTTGACGACTATCCGGGTGCGGCCGCCTGCCGTGTGCACGGTCGGGGTTCCCCAGGTAGGGACGTCGGTGCGCGGCGTGCGCCACAGCTCGCGTCCGTCGCGGGCGTCGAACGCGGCGATGAACGAATCCTTCTGCACGTCGGCCTGTATCACGACCACATCGTCGTGGATGACGGGTGAGCTTCCGGTCTCCCACTGTGCCGCCGGCACCTGGAAGTAACCGGCGTCGAGCACGCCAAGGTCCTTCTTCCAGAGGAGCTTTCCGCTCATGTCGAACGCGTAGAGCCCCTCGGATCCGAAGAACGCAATCAGCCGCTGGCCGTCGGTCGCGAGTGTCGAGTTGGCGTGGGTCGACTTGGTGTGGCGCTTGATCTTCGGCACGGCCTTGAGAACGGTCTGCTGCCACCGGACGAGGCCGGTCTTCTTGTCGAGGCAGTAGACGCGCCATTCGTGCTGAGTGTCGTCCTCGACCGGAGCGATGTTGCCGTAGAGGCCCACGCGCAGGCCGGCGTTCCTGTCCCCGCTGATGGATGTGGTCAGGCAGACGAGATTGCCCCACACAACCGGACTCGACAGGCCGAGACCGGGAATCGGCGTCTTCCAGGCGGTGTCCTTGCCGTCCTCGACACTCCAGGTCGCGGGCAGAGGGAAGCCCTCGGCCACGCCGCTGGCATTGATGCCGCGGAACTGCGGCCAGTCTATGCCCGGCCGGGGCGCGAAGCCGGCGCGGAACTCGATTCCGGTGGCCGCGCTCAAGAAGATGCCGAGCATCATGCCGGACCTGGCGAGAATGGACGTTCGACGCATCAACGTGGACCTCCTGCGGATTCTTCCAACCGATGCTACCAGAGGGCAGGCTCTATAATGAAGGGTTCAAGATGGACGAGCCAGCGGCGGATGCGGCGCGCGAGGTGGCGGCACCGCCCGATTTCATCCGGGCGATCGTGACCGCGGACGTCAAGGCCGGAAAGCACGGCGGCCGGGTGGCCACGCGGTTCCCGCCGGAGCCCAACGGGTACCTGCACATCGGCCACGCCAAGTCCATCTGCCTGAACTTCGGCGTGGCGCAGGAATTCGGCGGGACCTGCAATCTCCGCTTCGACGATACCAATCCGACGACGGAGGACGTGGAGTACGTCGACTCCATCCAGGGGGACGTGCGCTGGCTCGGCTTCGACTGGGGCGACCGGCTCTACTACGCGTCGGACTACTTCGAGCAGCTCTACGCCTTCGCCGTTCATCTGATCAGGGAAGGCAAGGCCTACGTCGACAGCCTGTCGGCCGAGCAGATCCGCGATCACCGGGGAACGCTGACGAAGCCGGGTGTGGAGAGCCCCTGTCGCTCGCGGAGCGTGGAGGAGAACCTCGACCTGTTCGCGCGCATGCGCGGCGGCGAGTTCCCGGACGGCGCGCACGTGCTGCGCGCGAAGATCGACATGGCGTCGCCGAACATCAACATGCGCGATCCGGTGCTGTATCGCATCCGGCGGGCCCATCACCACCGGACAGGGGACGCGTGGTGCATCTATCCGATGTACGACTTCGCGCACCCGCCCTCCGACGCCCTCGAGCTGATCACACATTCGCTCTGCACGCTCGAGTTCGAGGATCACCGCCCGCTCTACGACTGGCTGATCGAGAATCTGCCCGTGCCCGCGCGGCCCCGGCAGATCGAGTTTGCCCGGCTGAACCTGACCTACACGCTGATGAGCAAGCGCAGGCTGCTCGAGCTGGTGCAGGAGGGGCACGTGAAGGGCTGGGACGACCCGCGCATGCCGACGATCGTGGGGATGCGGCGCCGCGGCTACACGCCCGAGGCCATTCGCGCCTTCTGCGATCGCATCGGCGTCGCCAAGCGCGAGAACGTGGTCGACGTGGCGCTGCTCGAGCATGCCGTGCGCGAGGACCTGAACCGGCGCGCGCCGCGCGTGATGGCCGTTCTATCGCCGCTGCGGGTCGTCATCGAGAACTATCCCGAGGGGCAGACCGAGGATTTCGACATCGCCAACAACCCGGAGGACCCGTCGGCCGGCACCCGCCGGGTGCCGTTTTCCCGCGAGCTGTTCATCGAGCGCGACGACTTCCGGGAGGATCCGCCGAAGAAGTTCTTCCGGCTCGCGCCCGGCCGCGAGATCAGGCTGCGCGGCGCCTACTTCGTGACCTGCACGGAGGTCCTCAAGGATGCCTCCACCGGGGAGGTGGTCGGACTGCGCTGCACGTACGATCCCGCGACGCGCGGCGGCAGCGCCCCCGACGGCCGGAAGGTCAGGGCGACGCTGCACTGGGTGTCCGCGGCGCACGCGCTGGACGTCGAGGTCCGTCTCTACGATCGGCTCTTCACCCGTGAGACCCCCGGCGCGTCGGGCGACTACCGCGCGGACCTGAACGCCGCCTCGCTCGAGGTGCGCCAGGGCTGCAGGATCGAGCCCGGCGTGGCGGGCGCATCCCCCGGGACGCGGTACCAGTTCGAGCGGCTCGGCTACTTCTGCGTCGATCCGGAGTCCACCGGCGATCGCCTGGTGTTCAACCGCACGGTGACGCTGAAAGACACGTGGGCGAAAATCGAAGCACGCCTGCTCGGGCCGGAGCGAACGAAGGGAGCGGAGTGAACGGAGGTTACCACGGAGGCACGGAGGCACGGAGGGTCTGCTGGTGTCGCCACCGGGGGCGTCAGTGCTCGGAGCCGGCCACCTCCGTTCGTTCTCCGTTTCCTCCGTTTCTTCGTGTTGAACCTCCGGTTGCTCCGTCCCCTCCGTCTGACTCTCAGTGCAGCTGTTTTCCTCCGTCCCCTGCGTCCGACCCCGCTGCCGCCGGTTGCTCCGTCCCCTCCGCTATCTCGTGAGCGCCTGGATCGGATCGATGCGCGCGGCGCGCCTGGCAGGGACCGAGCAGGCCGCCACAGCCACCAGCCCGAGCAGCGCGGCCACGGCGGCCACGACGACCGGGTCCATCGCCCTGGTCTCGTACAGCTGGCTTTGCAGTGTCCGGCCAATCGCGGCGGCGCCGAGCATTCCCGCCGCCAGGCCGATTCCCAGGAGCACGAGCCCTTCCTTCAGCACGAGCGCGAAAATGCCGCCGGAGTTGCTGCCGAGCGCCATCCGGATGCCGATCTCGTGGGTCCGCTGCGACACCTGGAACGCCAGCACGCCGTAGATGCCGACGGCCGCGAGGAACAACGCGACCGATGCGAATATTCCGGCCAGGATCATCGGCGTCCGCCGATCTCCCAGCGTCCGACCGACCCGCTCCGACATGCTCATCACGTTGTAGAGCGGCAGCTCGGGATCGATGTCGCCCAGTTCCCGCCGGATCGCCGGCACGAGCGCACCCGGATCCCCTGCGGCCTTGACGGTCATGGTCAGGCTGCGCGTCGGACTCTGGGCGATCGGGAAATAGTAGGCCCCGACGCGATCGTCGGCCGGGACGAGGCCGGCGATCCGGATCTCCTCCACCACGCCAACGACGGTGGACCAGCGCGCGTCGGGCCCAGGCTGGCGGAGATCGTCCACGGAGTTTGGCTGGTACATTCGCCGTCCCACCGGATCCGCATCGCCCCAGAACCGGCGCGCCAGCTTCTCGTCCACGACGATGACCCGCGGCGACGCGTCCGTGTCGCCGTCGTTGAACGCGCGTCCGCTTCTGATCGCCATGCCGAGCGACTCGAAGTACCCCGGCGTCGCGCGGATCTGGTAGGGGGAGATCAGCGATTCACCAGGCGTCATCTGGTAGCCTTCGGCCAGGATCACGCTGTCGCTGTAGTCGCCGCCGAAAGGGATGTCGGAGGTGAGGCCGGCGCTCTCTACGCCTGGCAGCGAACGCACACGGTCGAGCAGCCGATCGACGAACGTGCGTATTTCGCTGTCGCCGGCAAAGCGGGACGCCGGCAGCGAGACGCGCGCGGTGAGCACGTTCCGCGGCTCGAACCCGGGGTCGATGCCCAGAATCCGCTGGAAGCTGGCGAGCAGCAGGCCGGCGCCGATGAGCAGCATGAAGGCGAATGCCACCTGGCTCGCGACCAGCACCCGGCGGACCGCGCGCGTGCGCCGGCCGCTCGTCGCGCTCCTCCCTTCCTCGCGAAAAGCCTCGTTCAGTCTCATGGTCCGGAGGTTGAACACCGGGACCAGGCCGAGCGGGAGCCCCACCGCGAGCGCGAGGCCGAGCGAGACGGCAACCGCGACGCCGTCCATCCGGATTTCGCTCGCCCGCGGCAACGTCTCGAGCCCGAGCGCGCCCAGCAGGGCAAGTCCCCACCACCCGATCAGCAGGCCGAGCGCGCCGCCGGCCGCCGCCAGCATCACCGATTCGGTCAGGAGCTGCCGGGTCATGCGTGAGATCGCGGCGCCGAGCGCGCAGCGGGTCGCGAACTCCTTCATCCGCGCGCTCGATCGCACGAGCACGAGATTGGTCAGGTTGACGGCTCCGATGAGGAGCACGAACAGCGCCCCGCCCCAGAGCAGGAACAGGGTGCCGCGCACGCCCTGGACGAGATCCTCCTGGAGCGGCGTCAGCACCGTATGGAAGCCGGCGTTGACGAGGATCTCCTTCATCTCCGGGAAGCGCTCCAGGTTCCGGGCGTTCAGCGCGTCCACCTGCTCCCGCGCCTGCGCGATCGTGGCGTCCGGCCGCAGCCTGCCGACCATCGACCAGTTGTTGCTGTGGCGCGAGTCGTCCGACTTCTCCTCCGGCGTGAAGGCGGCGGGAATCCACAGCTTCACGTCCGGGTCGATGAACTGGAATCCGGACGGGAGGACGCCGGCGATCGTGTACGGCTCGCCGTTGATGCGCAGGTCTCCGCCGATGGCGGCCTCCGACCCCGCATACAGCTGCTGCCAGAGCGCGTAGGTCAGCACGGTCTGCCTGGTGCGGCCGATCTCCCCATCCTCTTCGCTGAAGATGCGGCCGACGAGCGGCCGGGCGCGCAGCATGCGGAGGAGCGACGGCCGGGCGACCATGGCCGCCACCCGCTGAGGATCGCCCTCGATCCCGATCGTGACCCCGCGCGTGTTG